>JAICVT010000287.1 GCA_025935235.1 Ktedonobacterales bacterium
GAAGGTCGCCGCCGAGTCGCGAATCTCGCGCTGCTCGTCGGTCAGCTTTTCCAGCGTCAGGAAGTCGGCGCTGGTCACCGGAGTGGTGAGAAAGCTCGCGCCGGTGTGGATGTTCGTCTCGGTCGCCATTGGCTCGGACTCCTCCTGCATGGGGGACTATGTATGTGATTGTTGGCGGAACTTCTCCCCCTGTCCCCCTCCCCTCTGAGGGAGGGGGAACCTGGACCAGCGTTTGTGGCGCTAGCGCAGGCTCCCCGCGCTCAGTGCGCGAGAACGGCTAGCGCAAGTCCTTCCGGTTCCCCCTCTCCTCGCGGGAGAGGGTTAGGGGGTGAGGTTACGCAGGCTTTGCCTCATCGCTCCGCTCGGGCTGCTGGGCGGCCAGCGTCTCATCGCGCAGCTGGCGGCGCAGCACCTTGCCGATCACCGTCTTGGGCAGCGACTCGCGGAACTCATACGACTTGGGAACCTTGTAGACGGCGAGCTGCTCGCGGCACCACTTGTCCAGCTCCTCGACGGTCAGCGTCTCGCCGGGCTTGACGACGATGTATGCGCGCACCGTCTCTCCGCGATATTCGTCCGGGATGCCAGCGACCGCCGCCTCCAGCACCTTCGGATTGGCGAACAGCACATCCTCCACCTCGCGCGGATAGATGTTGTAGCCGCTGGCGATGATCAGGTCCTTCTTGCGATCCACGACACTGAAGTAGCCGTCGGCGTCCATCTGGCCGATGTCGCCAGTGCGCAGCCAGCCATCGCGCAGCACCTTGGCCGTCTCGTCGGGGCGATTCCAGTAGCCCAGCATCACCTGCGGCCCGCGTACGACAATTTCACCCTGTTGACCCTGGGGCGCAAAGTCCCAACTGTCGCCTACGAGGACGCCTGAGTCGGTATTGCATACCGGCAGGCCGATCGTGCCAAGGCGGCGGTCACCATAGACGGGATTGCAGTGTGTCACGGGCGAGGCCTCGGTCAGCCCATAGCCCTCCACCAGCTTCGCGCCAGAGACCGCCTCGAAGCGCCGCTGCACCTCGGCGGGCAGGGGCGCTGAGCCGCTGATGCACACCCTGAGCGAGCTGAGGTCGTGATGCTTGCGCTCGACCTCGCGCGCCAGCGCCAGATACATCGTTGGCGCGCCGGGGAAGAGGTCCGGATGGTATTTCTCGATGGCCTTCAGTGTATCCTTGACGGTAAACCGTGGCAGCAAGACCATCGTCGAGGCCGCCAGCATGGTCAGATTCATCCCGACGGTGAGCCCATAGACGTGGAAGAACGGCGCCACGCAGAGGCTCACATGCTTCGTCTCCGGCGGGTCCTCATTCCATGCCAGAGCCTGCGCCGCGTTCGCCATCAGGTTGCGGTGCGTGAGCATGGCGCCCTTGGCGACGCCGGTGGTGCCGCCGGTATATTGCAGCAGCGCCAGATCATCGGGTTTGGCCGACTCTGGCAGCGCGTAGACCTCGAAGCCCTGGCTGTCGCTGGCGTGGCCGAGCAGATCCTTGAACTGGTGGACGCTCTTGTCCGCCCGCAGCGCCCGCTGGTCAATATGCGGCTGATGGCGCGCGGCCATCGCGGCGCGCGCGCGATAGGCCACCGCAAGTGGTAGCGGGAAGTAGTCCGCCACCCCCGCCAGGATGACATGCTCAATGGGGGTGCGCGGGCGCACCTCGGCCAGCGTGTGATAGAGCTGATCCACCATCACGACTACCTTCGCGCCAGAGTCGCTGAGCTGGTGCTCTAGCTCGTGCGGCTGGTAGAGCGGATTGGTCGGCACAACCACCGCGCCCGCCTTGATGGCGCCGTAGAAGGCGATCGGAAACTGCGGGATGTTGGGCAGGCTGATCGCCACGCGGTCGCCGCGCTTCACGCCCAGCCGCACGAGCGCCCGCGCGAAGCGGTCGGCCAGCGACGAGAACTGCGCATAGGTGATGCGCGTCCCGTAATACTCAATCGCGGTATAGGCGCTCGACGTGCGGGTCGCTTCGTCCAGCAGCCAGCTCAGCGACCGCTCTGGAATCGAGGCGCTGGCCGGGACGCCCGCGGAGTAATGCGCCAGCCAGGGGCGCTCGCCCAGCCCGTTGGCCGAGGCGACCGGCGGCCGCGACGGCGCGGCGTCAGAGAGATCAGGAGCGGAAAAGCCTTCTTCCATAGCGCACTCCTCTTTGAGCCTCGTTGAGCGAAAGGGGGCTTTCGGATAGTGGCAGTATATCGCCCATTTTTGCCTCCTGCGCAGTTGCCAGCTAACGACTTTTTGGGTGTATACTGGTATCTGGCTAACAGATCGAGCGTCCGACGTTCGAGCGGAGGGGCGCCAGAGGAGAGCGTATGCGGCAAGCGGTATTTTTCGATCTGGATGACACGCTCTGCGACGCCGCGCCAGCCTTCGCCGCCGGACGCCGCTCGGCCTTCCAGTGGGCGCTGTTTGGGGCGCCAGAGCTCTCCATGACGGCGCTGGAGCGCGCGTGGGCGCTGGCGCACGCCGAATTGGCGCCACAGTTGGAGGCGGGCGCGCTGACGATGGCCGAGGTCCGCGAGCTGCGCTTCCAGCGCACGCTGGCCCTGGCGGGCGTTCCTGACCCCGATGGCGCGCTGGCCGACAAGCTCGACGATCTACTTGGCGCGACGCAACTGTCCCTGCTACGCCCTTTCGGCGACGTGGCGGCGCTGGATGCGCTGCGCGAGCGAGGAGTCTTCGTCGGCATTGTGACCAACGGCGCCGACGACGCAGCGCGGGATAGCCAGCGCACGAAAGCCGCGCATCTGGGTCTGCTGGATAGGCTGGACGGCTTCTGGGTCTCCGATACGACTGGCTATCGCAAGCCCGACCCGCGCGCCTTCGCGCTCGCGCGGGCGGCGGCTGGCTGCGCGGCGGAGCAATGCCTCTACGTTGGCGATTCGTTGGCCAGCGACATCGCGGGCGCCAACGCCGCTGGCATGCGCAGCGTGTTGCTGCGACGCGAGACGCCAGATGTAGCAGCGGATGCGACACCAGCGGATCAGCCGCAATCCTGGCGGGTCATCCGCTCGCTCTGGGAGACGCTCGATCTGCTCGATCTGCTCGATCCATAAGAAGCGAACTCGCTCCGCACGCCTCTGGCTCCCCTCTCGCGCCGCAGTGGGGGAGGAGCTGGGGGCGGGGGCCATCTGAAGGAGCCTGAGGCGATGACCACCACTGGAAAATCGGGCAAGGCTGGAGCGGGCAAAGCAGCCCACGAGGCCGAGCCAGAGGCGTTCGGCGCGCTGATCGCTCGCCTCCGCCAGGCGCGCGGACTCTCGCAGGGCCAGCTCGCGCGGGCGGCGCGGCTCTCGCGCACCTACGTCTACCATATCGAGACAGGGCAGCGGGCGCGACCCTCCGCCAAGGTGGCGCGGGCGCTGGCGCGGGCGTTGGAGGCGCGCGGAGCGGAACGCCAGCGACTGGCGCTGGCCTTCACTCGCCTGACGGGCGAGCAGATGGAGGATGAGCCAGACCAGCTCGATCTCTTTGATCAGCGCGAGCTGGCGGCGCTGCTGGTTCACAACACCGCTTTTCCCGCGCACAGCCTGGATCGCCTGTGGCAGGTCGCCGCGTGGAACAAGCCCGCCGCCGAGCTTTTCGAGCTGGACGAGGCGGCGCTGGCTTCACATAGCGCCAATCTGCTGGCCATCGTCTTCGATCCCGCCTATCGTGGACGTTTCCGCCCATGGGAGGCGCTGGCGCGGCGCATGCTGGCCGACTTCAAGCACAACACGCGCAGCATTACCTTCCTGCCGGAGTATCGCACGCTGTGGCGCTCGCTGCGTGCCCTGCCTGACTTCACCCGCATCGCCAACTCATCCGATGCGCCCTCGGTGACGGCGCCGAGCTTCGTCTTTCACATGCGCCACTCGCAGTTGGGGGCGCTGGCGCTGCGCACCACTATCACCATCTTCAGCGGCTCCTCCGACTACAGCATCGTCACCTACGTCCCCGGCGACCAGCAGACGCTGGCGATCTTCGCCGCCAACGGCTGGCAGCGCGCCGCCAACGGCGCAGGCGAGGCGAGCGAGTAGCAAGGGTAAGCGGACAGGTGTGATACACTGGGCCATACCATCCTTACCAAGCTCTGAGGGAGATGGCATGCCGCGCAAGATTCCCCAACTCAAGCGCGACCTTCGCCACGCTGGCGCGTATATGGATCGAGAAACCGGCGATCACGAAACGTGGAAGCATCCTCTCGTTCCTGACCTGTACGTTGAGTTATCAGGCGCAGATGGCGACGATGCCAAGCCCTATCAGGAGAAGCGTGTGCGGGCGCTTCTGCAACGCATTGAACAAGCTCGGCGGGACGAGCACTGAGAGATCTCTGGATGACAAAGAGCGCCAAGCAGACCCCACGGTACAGCATGCTGATCGAGTGGAGCGACCTCGATCAAGCCTATATCGTGACGCTCCCTGAGTGGGAAGCCGTCGGCGCGCTCGCCAATGCGCATGGCGCGACGTATGCCGAGGCGGCGCAAAAGGGCCAGGAATTGATCGCGTTTCTGTATGAGGCCGCGCAACATGGCGGAGACCGCATTCCCGCGCCAGCCCGCTTCGATACCCACGCCTATGCGCCAGGTGAGACCGCTGAGAGCATCGCCGCAGAGTCCGAGGCGCTCGCAAACGACATCGCCTCCCATCCCGCCCCGCACAAATAGACGCCAATGTGGTGAGCCAGGCTGAAGCTGCGTATGCAACGAGACATCACACCAGGGGTCATTTCCGACCCTGCGATTCTTGGTGGCCGCCCCACGCTGCGCGGCAGGCGCATCGCCGTCTCGCAACTTGTTGATCAACTCGCCGGAGGCATGACGCTGAGTGAGCTTCAGGACGACTATCAACTCAGCGACGACGAGATACGCGCTCTGCTGGACTATATCGCCCAAGTGGCTTCTGGAGGCGAGCGAACACGCTGACGAGCGCTCTTCCTCACCCGCCGACAACTGACATGTAGATATTGCCGAGATACTGGCCGCTCTGCGCATCCACGAAGGTCCACTCCTCGCTGGGCGGCGTCGCCAGCGTAGTGGGGCCAGCCGTGGCCGCGGGGATACGCCAGCCGACGACCCAGTAGATTCCAAAGGGCAGCGCTCCTGGCGCACTGGAGCTATCTACCTGGCAGAGTTGCGGCGTCACGCAGGCGCTGTTGGCGGGCAACAGATCGCCGAGGCCCTGCCTGCTCGCCGTGCGCGCCTGTTGCGCGCTCACCGGAACGGTATCTTCTGTCGGCGTGAGTGGGACGCCAGCAGCCTGAAGCTGCTGGATGTCCGCCGCCGTCATGCTGGATGGGCAGGGCGCGTTCAGCGCGATCTGCGCCCTCACGCTCTGGACCTGGATCACCGTGAAGTCGCCGAGGCTGGCGAGGATCAGCGCGAGTAGCAGGATGAGCGACAGCGCACGCGCGCGCTCAACCCGCCAGAGAGGCCGCACGCGCGTGGGCCCGCGATTCCGCAGCCAGCGCAGCGCTGTGAGCGATACGACCACCAGCACGAAGGCGACAGTCGCGCCGATGGTGATGAGCGCCGCGCGCTGGTAGGGAGCGATCTGTGCCGCTATCATCCGCTCTACGGCATCATGGGCGCCTGGAGGCCCATGTAGTCCGCCATAGCAGTAGTAGGGATCAAGCTGCTCCCGCGCGACCAAGGCGTCATAGATCGCCTGCAATTGTGAGCGCAGCAGCAGCGACCACCCCGCCAGCCCCACGGCGAGCAGCGCGCAGGACAGCCGTAGCGCCAGGGAGCCGCGCGCAGGCCGCCAGCGCGCCGACTCCAGCGCCAGCGCCACGACCACAAGCAGCCCCACCCCGGCAAGCAGCGCCGCCGCCCACACCACCAGCGACCCAGGCGGCGCGCACGATTGCTCTGGCATA
>JAICVT010000387.1 GCA_025935235.1 Ktedonobacterales bacterium
CGGCGGTATGGCGTTCCGCGTCGCCCGACGCGCGCGCCCAGCCCGCGAGCGGCTTCTGATGAGGTCGCAGATTCCGGTGCGAGGCCGGAGCCGACGGTAACAGTCCGGATGGGAGAAGGTCGAAAACGCGGGCGCGCTCTCCGGCGCGTCGGCGTCCTGGCGCGGGCCGCGCATGGTCGCGGCGTGGCGCATTGGGACGCTGGCCGGAGCCTCGCGCCGCTGCGTAGTCGTCTTCGCCTGCGTGTCGCCCCCGGATGGCGCCGGGTTGTGGGTGGCCGCTGGCGCGCAGCCAGAACGCCTTCCTCGATCGCGGCGTCGAGAGAGGTGGTTCGTATGGCCATGTCTTCGGCGCAGACCGCGCCCGCGCCCGACACACCGGGCGCATCCTCTGGCGCGCGGTCGCACGCGCGCATAGCGCCGCCTGTGGATTCCGCATGTTCCAGGCGCAGCCGCTCGTGGCTGGCGCGCTCGGCCATGTCAGCGCTGGCGCCCGTGGCGCTGGGCGTGGTGGCGCTCATCGTCTGGCAGATGGTGACACAGAGCGGCGCCATCAACCCCTACCTGCTGCCCACGCCGGGCCAGGTCGCGCGCTCCTTCGCCGACGCGGCGGGGAGCGGCCTCTTCGTGCGCTACGGCTCGACCACGCTCGCCGAGAGTCTGGTCGGCTTCGCGCTGGGCGCGGCGGTGGCCCTGCCGATGGGCTACGCCATCGCACGCAGCCGCACGCTGGCGGCGGCGCTGGAGCCGTATATGGCGGCCAGCCAGGCGATCCCGGCGGTGGCGCTGGCGCCCCTGCTGGTGCTGTGGCTGCCGGGTGGGCTGGCGCCCATCGCGCTGCTCTGCGCGCTGATCGTCTTCTTCCCTGCCGCCATCAACACCACGCTCGGCTTCCGTCGGCTCGACCGCGATGTCGTGGACGCCGCGCGGATCGACGGCGCGGGCGGCTGGTCGCTCTTGCGCCACATCGAGACGCCGCTGGCGCTGCCGACCGTGCTGGCCGGGCTGCGCACCAGCCTGACGCTCTCCATCACGGGCGCCGTGGTCGGTGAGTTCGTGCTGAGCGATCAGGGGTTGGGCGGGCTGCTGACTATCGCGCATGGCAACTTCGATGCGCCGCTGGTCTTCGCCACGTTGATCGCGCTGGCGATCCTGGCGATGGCGCTCTATGGCGTCGCGCGGCTGCTCGAATGGTTCCTCGTCTATCTGGAGGATTGAACGTCCCCATGACATACAGCATTTTCCGTCGGCTGGGCGCTCGCTCCGCCGCCCTCGGCGCTGTCTGCGTCGCGCTGCTGGCCGCCACGCTGCTAGCGGGCTGCAACACCGCCGGTTCCGGCGGCTCGACCGCGCTCACGCCGCTGACCGTCGGCCTGACCTACGTGCCGAACATCCAGTTCGCGCCGTTCTATGTCGCCGAGCAGCTTGGCTACTACAAGGCCGCTGGCCTCGATGTAACGCTGCGCCACCACAATGTCGGCGAGGATGAGTTCGCGGCGCTGGCGGCGGGCCGCGAGAACGTCATCTTCGCCAGCGGCGACGAGGTCTTGCAGGCGCGCTCGAAGGGGCTGCCGCTGGTCTACGTCGCCAACGTCTTCACGCAGTATCCCGTGGCGCTGATGGTCCCCGCCAGCTCGTCCATCCAGTCGCTGGCCGACCTGAAGGGCCACACGATTGGCGTGCCCGGCCAGTATGGCGCGACCTACATCGGCCTGCTCGACCTGCTCAAGAGCGCGGGCCTCTCCAGCACGGATGTCGGCATCCAGACCATCGGCTACACGCAGGTCCCCTCGCTGATCGGCCATAAGGTGGACGCCGTGATGGGCTACCTCAACAACGAGGCGATCCAGTTCGGGCAGGCCGGGTTCGCCGTGCGCACGTTCCCCGCGTCGCAGGCCGAGCCGCTGGTCTCGAACGGGCTGGCGGCGGAGGAGAGCGAGCTGAAAGCGCAGCCCGGCGCGATCCGCGCGCTGATCGCGGCGACGCTGAAGGGCGTGGCGTACACCAACGCGCACCCACAGCAGGCGCTGACGCTGAGCAAGAACTTCGTGCCCGACCTGACCGGCGCGACCGCCTCGGCCAGCGCGCTCAAGGTGCTCGACGCCACTATTCCGCTGATGAAGCCCAACGCGACCAGGCCCGGCTACAACGATCCCGCCGCCTGGCAGTCAATGGATAGCCTGATGCAGTCAGCGGGCCAGCTCAACGGCTCGGTAGATGTCAGCAAGGTCTACAGCAACGCCTACCTGCCGTCGTAGCGCCGCGAGCGATTCAGGCAAGCGCAACGACGCCTCCGACGAGATACATGCTCGTCGGAGGCGCTCGTGCGCTCTGAAGCGGCTCGCCAGCGATTTGTCTATGTGTGTGCGAGATAGTCGGTAAAGACGACGTTGATACCCGTGTCGCCTGCCAGCCCCCATTCGCCTTCGGGAAAGGTCGAATCGTGTATCGTGCCGACCTTCTGGCCATTGACGTAGAAGTCAAAGGTGTTTCCAGTCATCGTGACGGAGATCGAATTCGCGGTGTTGAGCCCGCCTTTGATGGCGATGTTGACGGTAAAGTCCTGCAAGTGGATGGAGGTGTCATTGACTACCTTATCAACTACCCAGTTGCCACCGGAGTCTATGCCAAAGAAGTAGTAATTGCCCTTGCTGACGCGCCGGAACACCAACCCATACGCATAGTTTGTTGGGCCGGTGATCTGCTTGGCGGTCACTGATTCCGTGCCATCTACCTGATTGCCAATCGGAGCGTAGCAGATAAAGGCGTCATGGATATGGTAGCCGTCGGTATCGAAGTAGCAGTGTGAGTCCTGCGGCCAGCCGGTATCCACGGTCAACATGGAATCGCTGAGCAATGTGCCGGAGTTCAGGGCGGTGGCTTTGGCGCTGGCCGTGGTGTCGGAGCTATGCGCTGGGACGTGCGAGAAGTTGTAGATCACGCCCGCGACGATGGCGATCACCGCCAGCGCGGCGACAATCCCGCCGATAATGCGTCCCCACGGGCGCGGCGCTGGCCCCTGGCTGGGCTTCCAGTCCACGCCAGGACGATAGGCGCCAGGATAGCCACCCTGGGCGCCGTAGCCAGAGCCATAGGTGGGCTGCCCCGCCGACGGAGCGGACGGCGGCGCGGGCGGCACGCCGTAGGCCGAGCCGTAGGTTGGCTGGCCATAGGGCGGGGCCATCGGCTGCGAGGGCGGCGCATAGCTGGGCGCTGGTGGCGCTGGCTGGTAGGGCTGGGAGTAGGGCGCGGGCGCGCCGTAGCCTGGCCCATAGGGCGGCTGGCCAGCGGGCGGACCATAGGGCATCGGCTCCTGTGGCGCGTTGGGAGCAGAAGGCGCATAGGGCGCATATGGCGAAGGCGGCGCGTACGGCGCATACGGCGGCGCGCCAACTGGCTGACTCGCGGACGGCGGGGGCGCGGCATCGGTCGCCGTCAGCGACGCCCCGCAGGTTGGGCAGACAGATGCGCTGGCATCGGTGATGAAGCGCCCGCACGAGGGACAGGTTCGCATGCCGCAATCCTCCTGGCCTGCCCAGCACGCAGGGAGCGCCGGTCGCTTGTTCGGCTGAAATGCGTAGGGGCTAGCAAGAACACAGTATACCGCTTCATCGCGATCTTGTGAACACCCACCGCGTATACTGAAGCCAGCGCAGGGCAGAGTGTCGCGGTGGAAGACCGCGCGCCGGAGGAGCGCAAAGGAGCAGCGAGCAATGGACTCTCAGCAGACGATCACGCAAGCAGAGCAGGCCGCGACTCAGTTCGACGGGCAGCCGACCGCCGCGCCAGCGTCGGCGCAGGCTGATGCCGCCGCCCAGCGCCGCGCCGCCTTCGAGCGGTGCGAGCGCTGGCTGAATGGGCATCCGCCGCGATCGGCGCGCGCCGCGCTGCTGGCGCTGGCCGAGGCGGTCGGGCCAGACGAGC
>JAICVT010000295.1 GCA_025935235.1 Ktedonobacterales bacterium
CGAGCGCAGCGCGACACGAACGGGCGCGCTCGCCAGCCCCCCGCGCACGCTGATGGCGCGCTCGCCCGCGCCTACCAGCAGCTCCGCGCCGGGCGCCAGATAGGCCAGTGGATCGCGCGACCACGGCAGCGCGGCGGCATACACGAAGTAGCGGCCATCGGGGATGGGCGCTGGGAGCGGCGTGGACGTAGACGTGAGCCGAAACGCTCCTGGTGTGGTGATGGTTGCGCAGGCGATGGGTCGTCCCTGCGGGATCGGGCGGGTGAAGAGGCCGATGAAGATCGGGCCCGCGAAGCCCGCTGAAGCCGTGATGATCCCGCTGACCCCGCCCGGCGCGTCGCCTGCGCTGGCCAGACCTGTGGCCAGATCATCGGCTAGCCAACGCGCCTGCCGCTCCTGGGTGGCGTCGGCGCGTTGGCGCAGGGCGCTGAAGTTGACCCGCTCAGCCGTCTGGCGCAGTTGCAACGGCGAGAGTCCGACCAGCCGCTTGAAACGCGGCCCAAAGCTGCCCAGACTGGTGTAGCCCAGATCGAAGCAGACATCGGTGACGCTGAGCGAGGTCGTCAGCAGGCGTCGCTTGGCGGCGTCGAGGCGCAGCGCGGCGGAGAACTCGCCCGGCGGCAGGCCGGTGACGGCGTTGAAGACGCGGATGAAGTGAAATGGGCTGAGGCAGGCAATCTCGGCCATCTCGCCGAGCGTGAGCGGGGTCGCCAGCGGCGCCGCCAGCCGCCCACGCATGACGTGGATGACGCGCTCGACCGCCTGCGCGTGGCTGCTCAGCGTTTCGGCGCGGCGGGCGTGGATGGCGCTGGGGTGTAGGTCTACGGCTGCTACAGCGGTCATGGACGCCCTTTCTCACTCGCGAGTGGTTGGCTGGTCATGCGCGCGACCACTCCGCCGCCATGTGGGGTGGGGATGTCACGCGGCTAGCGAACCATTCCGCTCGTGAGGCGCGTATCAGGCAATCGCACAGGCAATCGCACAGGCAATCGCGGTTGGGCGCGGTCAAGCGCGCCGCCGATAGCGCCGCACGAGGCATGCGGCGCGCACGCTGAGCCGTCCATCGGGGGCGCGCTCGGTCGCGGCGCAGGCGGCGGCCTCCAGCGCAGCTGGCTCGGCGTCGCGGTGCGGCGTCATGCGGGCGAGGTCGGCCAGCGCGGCGGCGTCGAGCGCGAGGGTGAAGCTGACCGGGCGCGCTTCCTCAAGCGCGAAGGCAGACTCCAGCGTGGCGCGCAGGCGCTCATCTTTGTCGGGCTGGGGACTGAGCAGCCAGGGCAGCGCGGCGCGCGCCTCGGCCAGATGCTCGGCCAGCGGCGTGACGACCAGCAGCAGCCCGCCCGGCGCCACGACCCGCGCGAACTCCTCGGCGGCGCGCGGGGCAAAGATGTTGAGCAGCGCGCCCACCCCCGTGTCGGCGAAGGGCAGGCGCGCTCTGGCGCTGGCCACCACCCAGGTCGTCGGGATCGCCTGGGCTGGCGGCGCATGGCCGGCCGCCAGCCCAGCCGCCATGCGGATGGCGTCTTTGGCGAGGTCCAGCCCGTAGAGCCGCCAGCCCTGCGCGGCCAACGGCTCGCCCAGCGACTCACTCAGGTGGCGCAGATAGTAGCCCTCGCCGCAGCCGAGATCGAGCAGCGCGCGCGACGCCAGCGGCAAGGCCGCGCCATCCGCCGCCAGCCACGCGCCGACCTGCTGGGCCAACGCCTCGGCTAGCGGCGCATACCAGCCAGCATCCAGCACGCGACGCCGCGCGCGCAGCATCTCGGCGCTGTCGCCGCGCAGGCGCGTGGGGCGCAGCAGGTTGACATAGCCCTGGCGGGCGCGGTCGAAGCTGTGGCCCGCGTCGCAGGCGAAGGCGCGCTCGCTCGCCCGCAGCGGCGCGGCGCAGATGGGGCAGCACAGATCGGTCGGCACAGACGAGCCAGGCGGATCAGACGGCGCAGGCAGGTCACTCGGCATGCGGAGGTTCGGGCGACTGCGTCGGCTTGATCTCTCGCCAGCCCGCCACCGATTCATCCATCAGCGCGAGCAACCGCTGGAGCCGCTCGATCACCATTGTGATGTTGGCGCGCTGGCGGCCGTAGCCGTCGGCGGTCATCTCGCGCACCCAGGCGCGCAGATCGTCGTCGCTGAGGTCGTACCACTTCAGGTCGGCTTGCAGCCGCACATGCACCTTGTATGCGGGGTCAAACAGCTTGCCCTTCGCGGGCGGCTGCTCGGCGGATGCAGCGGATTCGGCGGGCTGCTCTTGCGCGCCGCGCAGCTCAGTCGCCAGCGCGTCCACCTCGCTCAGGCGATAGAAATTGCCTTTGCCGACGCCGGGATAGGCCTTCAGCCGCTTCTCGCGCACGAAGCCGAGCAGCGTGTCGCGGTCAATATCCAGCCGGCGTACGGCCTCGCTCTCGTCAATGAAGGAAAATTTGCTGGGCCGGTTCATGGGTGGGTCTCCTGGATGGTCTGCTGGGCTGGCTCCGTCGGCTCATCGGCTGCCCACTCGAAGAACATCAGCAGCGTGCTGCCATACGTGCGCTCGTCGTAGAGGCACAGGCGGGTCAGCGCGACCGCCGCGATGTCGGGACGCTCGCGCGGGTGGATCTGAACGACGACCAGGCCGCCGGGCGCGCTGAGCGGGGCACGGTCGAGACGTTCGAGCGCGCGCGCGGCCATCTGCTGATATTGTGGCGGCGCGACATAGACGATGTCGAACTGGCGATGGCGGGCGTGGGCGTCGCGCAGGAAGGCGAAGGCGTCGGCGCGGATGACCTCGGCGTTGGCTTCGAGCCGCGTGATCGCCAGATTCTCGCGGATCAGCCGGATGATCTCGCCGCTCAGCTCGACAAAGGTGGCCGCCGCGGCGCCGCGGCTGAGCGCTTCGATGCCTATCTGACCGGTGCCGGCGAAGAGGTCGAGGAAGCGTGAGTCTACGATGTCGGGCGCGAGGATGTCAAAGAGCGCCGTCTTGACGCGGTCGAGAATGGGCCGCGTGTCGAGCGTGTCTGGCCCCTTGAGGCGGCGGCCCTTGGCGCTCCCCGCGATGACGCGCATCTAGGCGCCTCCCTGCGAACCCGCCTGCGAACCCGCCTGCGATCTGGCGGAGGATGAGCGCCCGCGTGGGGCGGGCCGCGCGGCGGGCGGCTGCTCGGCGGGAGCGCTCTGGGATGGGCGGCGCGGCGTTGGGGGCGCGGCTGCGGGCGCGGCTGCGGGCGCAGCGGGTGTGGCGGGCGACGCGCCTGGCGTGGCGCGCTCGGCGGCGTTGCGCTGCTGGGCGGCGCGATACTCAGCGCGCAGCAGCTCCAGCACGGCCTCCACCTCATCGCCGAAGGTGTCGAGCTTGCCCCAGCGGATCAGCGCATCGTACTGCTCGGAGCCGAGCTTCTCTGGCGTGAGATTCCAGACGGCGCGGATGACGCCCGCCGCCCTGGTCTCGCCCAGCTCACTCACCACAACATGCTGGTAGGCGCTGCGCTGCTGGCCAGTCGGCTGCCCGCCAGTGTGCGCCGCGCGCAGGTCGGCGATCACGGCGCGCGCGCGAGCCACGTGCGGCTCCTCCGCTGGCTCCTCCGCTGGCTCCGGTTCCGCTTCCGCTGACTTCGGCGCCGACTGCGCTGGCTGCGGCATGGCGGGCGCCGCAGCGGTGGCGCCCAGCAGCTCGTTAAGATCTGGCACATCAGCCAGTGGGGCTGCGGCAGGCGCCATGATCTCCGGCGCGAAGTCTTCGTCGGCCAGCGCCTCGTCGTGGTCGGGCAGATCGTCTGGATCAGGATAGGACAACTCGAAGTCGGGGCCGTCGTCCTCTTCCTCGAAGCGCGCGGCGTCGGCGCGGCCAATCGGCGCGGGCATGGCGGCCAACGCAGCGGCGCGCTCATCCGAGACGCGCGCGGGCGCGGCGGGCGACGCGTCGCCGTCGCGCACCGCCTGGCGATCCAGCAGATCGAGCGCCTCGCGCAGGTTGAGGCCGTCGAGCGACCGCACGCCGAGCCGCTCCATCGCGGAGCGCACGTCGAGGCCCATCGCGCGCAGCGCCGCCAGGAACTCTGGGCGGGTGAGGTCGGGGGCGCCGCTGGCTGGCGCGGTTTTGGCGGCTGGCGCGGGAGCGGGTGGCGTGGGCGCCGATTGTGGCGTCGTGGGGCGGCGCGTGGGCGTCTGGGCCGTTGGTGGAGGCATGGCTGGAGGCGTGGTTGGAGGCATGGTTGGCGCGGCGGCGGGCCGGACATCGGGCCGGATAGTCGCGGCTGGCGCGGGTGCGGGGGAGACTTCGGCCAACTCAGCCAGATGCGCGTCGAGGCGCTGCGAGAGGCGGCGCATGCCCGCGTCGGCCTCGTCGAGCAGGGCGTCCACCTCGTCGGGCGTGGCGCCGGGGCGCAGTGGCAGCGCCATCTCCAGCGTGCGGGTTCGCCCATTCACGCTGAAGGTCACCGATTGTCGCAGCCAGATGTGGTCAGCATCCCGCGCGTCACGCGGGGTGGAATCATCGGAATCGTCGCGCACTGCCAGCCTCCCTTTCCACGCCAGATGCGCTCTGGTAAGCGTATCATATCGCCTCATCTGGCGCCGCCCCCACCCCCAGCCCCTCCCGCGCGTCGCGGGGAAGGGGAGCAGGAGGCGTAGTGTCTGCCAGAGAGGACGAATGGCGCGGCAGCGATGGTCACGCGGCGGGACGGGAAGAGCCACGGGAAGAGCCGTGGAACGCGCCGATCCTACTCGTTCGCTTCCTCGGCTGGCGCATCCACCTCACTCTTCAGGCTGGGCTGGCGCGCGGAGGGGAAGCGCGCCGGACGCTTCTCGCGCAGGGCGGTGGCGCCTTCGACCACATCCGGCGTCATAAACGATAGCATCTCGTAGGCGGCGGATTGATCGAAAATCGGCCCGGCGGCGCGCAGCCAGTTGTTGAGCGCGCGGCGGGTCAGGCGGATGGCGAGCTGCGGGCCGGTGGCCAGCGTCTCGGCGACCGCCAGCGCCTCCGCCAGCACATGCTCGCGTGGGAGCGCGCGCGTGACCATGCCGATGCGCTCGGCTTCTGCTCCGGTCAGCATAGCGCCCGTCAGCAGGTAGTAGCGCGCTTTGGCGAAGCCCGCCAGCAGTGGCCAGATGATGGCCGCGTGGTCGCCCGCCGCCACGCCTAGCTTGATATGCCCGTCGCCGAGCCGCGCATCCTCGGCGCAGATCGAGACATCGGCCAGCAGCGCCACCGCCAGCCCGGCGCCAACGGCGGCGCCATTGATGGCCGAAACGACCGGCTTCTCACAGTTGACAAGGTTGTAGACCAGATCGCTCATCTCCGTGAGCATGGCCGCCACGCGCTGGTGATCGCCCGCGATGCGCAGCACCATCTCGAGATCGCCGCCCGCCGAGAACGCGGCCCCCGCGCCTGTGACGACGGCCACACGCGTCTCAGCGTCACTGGAGACATCCTTCCAGACGCGCGCCAGCTCGCTATGCATGCCCTCATCCACGGCGTTGTATTTCTCCGGGCGGTTGAGCGTGATCAGCGTGACGCCGTGCGGACGCCGCTCGAAAATCAGCTGCTGGTAGTCGGAATAGCTCATGGGCGATCCATCACTCTCTGGTAAGCGTGGCCTATGCAGGCGCATTGTATCAGAAC
>JAICVT010000599.1 GCA_025935235.1 Ktedonobacterales bacterium
CACGCTGGCGATCAAGGTGCTGCGCGTCTCGTTCGCTGGCGCGGCTCTGCCCACCACGCTGCTCGACGCCATGCGCGATCAGATCAACGCTAGCCTCGCGCGCTCCAGTCGCATCTCATTGGGGGTTGGCAAGTCACTGGTGGTCAGCGGCGTGAGCTGCTCGGACGGCTCGATGACACTGACCTATGCGCCCGCTGGCTGAGAGGGCCAGTTCCCCAGAAACGATCTTTCCCTCTCCTCGCGAGAGAGGAGGTTGGGGGTGAGGTTCCAGGCTACTCCTCAGCCGGATAGCGTCCGAAGAGCGTGGCCAGTCGCTTGAGCCAGGCGGCGCGCTCTGACGACAGCGCCTCGGCGGTGACGCGCCACTCCCAGTTGCCGTCGGGACGCGAGGGGAAGTTCATGCGCGTCTCGCTGCCCAGATCGAGCGCATCCTGCAAGGGGACGAGCGCCAATCGCGCGACTGAGCCGTAAGCCGCGCGGATCATGGCGTGGACGACCTCATCCGGCGACACGTCGAGGTAGTCGAGCGCGAAGGCGCGCTCGTGGCCCTCGGTCGCCTCGAACCAGCCGCGCGTCGTGTCGTTGTCGTGCGTGCCGGTGTAGACGACGGCGTCAGGGATGTAGTTGTGTGGCAGGTCGTGGTTCTGGGCATCGCTGGCGAAGGCGAACTGGAGCACGCGCATGCCGGGGAAGCCCAGCTCGGCCTGCAACGCGCGCACCTCTGGCGTGATGACGCCAAGGTCCTCGGCGATGAAGGGCGCCTCGCCCAGCGCCGCGCGGATGGCGTGGAACACCTCGGCGCCCGGCCCTGGCATCCAGGCGCCGTTGACGGCGGTTGGCTCGGTAGCGGGCACTGACCAGTAGGCCTCGAAGCCGCGAAAGTGATCGAGCCGGATGATGTCGTAGATGCGCAGCGCCTGTCGCACTCGATCTACCCACCAGCCATAGTCCGCAGCGCGCAGCACATCCCAGCGATAGAGCGGGTTGCCCCAGCGCTGACCGGTCTCGCTGAAGTAGTCGGGCGGCACGCCAGCGACCGCCGTGGGCTGTCCTTCGCTATCCAGTTCGAAGAATTCGGGATGCGACCACACGTCGGCGCTGTCATGCGCGACGAAGATGGCCAGGTCGCCGATGATCTGGATGCCGCGCGCATGCGCGGCCGTACGCAGGGCGTCCCACTGGCGGAAGAAGAGGAACTGGGCGAAGGTATGCAACTCGATTTCATCGGCCAGATGGCGGCGCGCCTCAGCGCGTGATTGCGGGCTGCGCTGGGCATAGCGGTGGGGCCACTCAATCCAGGCGCGCTGGCCGTTGGCGCCCTTGAGCGCCATGAAGAGCGCGAAGTCTTTGAGCCAGCCGGTATTCTCGTTGCAGAAGCGCACATAGGCCTCGCGCAGCGGATGGTCTGACCGCTGGCGAAACCGCGTGTTGGCCTGCCGCAGCAGATCCATCTTCCACGGAACCACCCAGCCGTAGTCCACGCGATCCGCCGGGAAGGCTGGCGCGTCGGCCAGCGCGGAGGCGGGCAGCAATTCGTCCTCGACCAGCCGCTCAGGCGAGATCAGCGCGGGATTGCCTGCGAAGGCCGAGAGCGCGGCGTAGGGCGAGTTGCCGTAGCCGGTCGGGCCGAGCGGCAGTGTTTGCCAGTA
>JAICVT010000459.1 GCA_025935235.1 Ktedonobacterales bacterium
CGGCCAGTGCGGCGTCCAGCGCATAGGCGTCCCACGCGCGGCGCAGCAGGGTAGCCAGTGCGCCAGCGGGAGCGCCATGTGCCGCCAGCCAGAGCGCCGCTGGAAGCAGAAAGACGCGCGTTCCCGGCGCGCTCATCCGCCCGCCCGTGCCAGAGCCGCCATCCAGCTGCAGTGGCGTGCTCGGGATGTCGCGCGCGATGGCCCAGGCGTCCAGATAGGAGCCGGGCAGCGACATGGCGCGCAGATGCTTGGCAAGTGGCAGGCCAGCGGCGCTCAGCGTCTCGGCCAGCCAGGCGAGATGGCTGATTGGCTCCTCGGAGGTCATGCCCATCGCGACGGCGATTAGCGAGACATCGGCCAGCAGCGTGCGCAGCAGATCGGGCTGAACCAGCGGGCCGGCGCCCGCTGGCAAGGCCAGCCCCTTGGCCTTCGCCACCTCCCGCACGATGGCGTTGAGCGCCGCAGGGTCGGTGCTGTCGAGCGGGTAGATCGTCAGCGGCGCGGGATCGAAGCCCAGCGCTAGCAGCGTGCGCACGGTCAGCACAGAGCCGCCCATGCCCGCCCAGATCAGATGGCGTGTTCCACCCGCCAGCAGCGCCCGCGCCTCGGCCTCGACGCTGGCCAGCGCCTCGGGATGCGCCAGCAGCCAGGGAACCGCTGTGACCCAGTCCAGCTTTAGCGCGTCGCCCTCGCTACCCAGCCGCGCCATCGCGCCAGCGCGCCGCCAGAGCTGGCCGACGGCGTCTTCGCGGGTTAGCCGCGCCAGCGCATCTCGCGCCGCCGGGCTGAGACCTCCGTCATCGTCTGAGGGCTGATCGTCGTTCACCGCTCAGCCCTCCGCGACCGCGCGCTGGCGGCACTCCTCGATCACTTTCCAGGCGTCGTCCACATCGCGCCAGTCGCGCACCTCGGTCTGCACGCCCTGCAGCTCTTTATAGGTGCGGAAGAAGGTCGCGATCTCAAGCGGCCAGTGGGGCGATAGGTCGCCCAGGCGGCGTGTCTCGGTGAAGCGCGGGTCGTCATAGGGCGCCGCCAGAATCTTCTCGTCCTCGCCCTTCTCATCTACCATAATCAGCGTGCCAATCGGGCGGACACGCACATGGCAGCCGGTGAAGGTCGGCTCATCCACCACCACCAGCACATCCAGCGGATCGCCATCGAGCGAGAGCGTGCCGGGGATGAAGCCGTAGTCGGTCGGGTAGTGCACCGACGAGTAGAGCACGCGGTCGAGCCGGAAGACGCCGCGCTCGTGGTCAAACTCATACTTGTTGCGACTGCCGCGCGGGATCTCGACGACGATCTCGATCCAGCCCTCGTCGGTGTCGGCGGTGAACCGCTCGTTGGCGTGCAATTCCGCATCCTCACTCATCGGTCTGCTCCTGCTCTGTTAGGCTGCCGCGCTGCTCTAAGATTCGGGTGACGACGCAGGCTACCACGCATCGCGGGCGCCCAGCAGCGCCAGCGTCTCGCGCT
Source organism: Ktedonobacterales bacterium (assembly GCA_025935235.1). Classification (GTDB taxonomy): domain Bacteria; phylum Chloroflexota; class Ktedonobacteria; order Ktedonobacterales; family JADMIN01; genus JAKAIY01. Next base: position 1,474 of record JAICVT010000459.1, read on the forward strand.
CCACGACCGCCCACTCCGGCGTGGCGGGATCTACTGGCTCGAAGTGGCCCGCGTTGGGTAGTGGGATGAGTCGCGCGTCGTCGCCCAGCGCGCGCGCGCGCTCGGTGTAGCGCTGGCTGATCTCGAATGGCACGTTCTCGTCGGCGCTTCCATGCAGCATAATCTGTGGAACGCCTAGCGGCAGCAGCTCGTACGGCGAGGCGCTGGCATAGCGCGCGGGAACCTGGGTGGGCGTCCCATCCAGCAGCGTCTCGGTGACGTTGTCGCTCAGGCGCAGCTCCCAGGCGCGGCGCAGATCGGCCACCCCCGCCAGCGAGACGACGCCGTGGATGGGCAGCGGATCGGCGCGCCAGAGCGGCGCATCGCTCGCCAGGCGTGAGCGGGCGGCCAGCCACATCGCGAGCTGCCCGCCTGCCGAATGTCCCAGCGCCACTGCGCGGCTGAGATCAAGCGGATAGCGCGCCGCCAGCCCGCGCAGCGTATCGGCGGCGGCCGCCACATCCTCGAATGTGCCGGGCCAGCCGCCGCCCACATCGCCCAGCCGCCGGTACTCGATGTTCCAGGTGGCGATCCCGGCCCGCGCCAGCGCGCCGCAGACCGCGCCGAAGTAGGCCAGGTCATAGCGCGCCCGCCAGTAGCCGCCGTGGATGACGATCACTACGGGCCACCGCTGCGAGGTTGCCCCAGCGGGCAGGCGCAAATCGCCGAACTGCTGCGGCGCTGGCCCGTAGGCGATGCGCGCGGTCGGCGGCGGCGCCTCGCGCGCCAGCCGGTCGAGCAAATCGAGTATCGGATCCATCATCGGCGACCTCACGATCTCTGCGACCCACCCATCCTGTGGGACGACGCCACGCCGCCCTTCAAGCATACCGCGTGCGCTTGCGTTTGTGGCGCTCGTGTTCTTATACTCAGTCCATGAATACTCACTCATTGAGTATGGGGCGTATGTTGGCGAGGAGTCGGCAATGGCGCGCGGACGATGGATGGTGAGCCAGTTGATGGCGCTGCTGGCGCTGATTGCCACCGTAGCGATGGCGCTCGCGGGTTGTGCGGCTACGGGCGGCGGCAGCGGCGCGAAGGGCAAAGTCAATGTCGCCTACGCTGGTTCGCTGGTCAATCTGATGGAGCATCACCTGGGGCCAGCCTTCGCCACGGCGAGCGGCTACAGCTTCGAGGGCGAGGGCGCTGGCTCGACCGCGCTGGCCAATCAGATCAAGAGCAGGCTGATCAGCCCGGATGTCTTCATCAGCGCGTCGCCCGCCGCCTACACCACGCTGCAGGGCGCGGCCAACGGCAATCTCGTGCGCTGGTATGTCACCTACGCCACGACCAGCATGGTGATCGGCTTCAGCCCCAAGAGCCAGTTTGCCGCACAACTCGAATCCGCCGCCAGTGGGCAGACGCCGTGGTATCAGGCGCTCGAAATGCCGGGGCTGCGGCTGGGGCGGACCGATCCGAAGCTCGATCCTAAGGGCGTTAACACGCTCTACACGCTCCAGCTCGCCGAGAGCTACTATGCACAGCCAGGGCTGGCCCAGAAGCTGCTGGGCGGCGCCGAGAACGCCAA
>JAICVT010000019.1 GCA_025935235.1 Ktedonobacterales bacterium
CAGATCAACGATTGCCACTATTGAAAGGCTTCACATACTGCTTTGGCAAAGCAGCTGGGAGCCTCGCAAGATCTGCTGGACGCGATGTACAACATTGACCAGCATCGCGACGAATTCACGCCCGCCGAACTGGCGGCGCTGACGCTGGCGGAGCGCATGACCACCGACGCGCGCAACGTGGATGAGGAGGTGTGGGCCGAGCTGAAAGAGCATTTCGACGACGGCCAGATCATCGAGCTGGCCGCGGTCATCGGCCTGTTCAACTACTTCAACCGCTTCAACGATGCGCTGCGGGTCGAGATCACCCCGCCGGGACGACCGCCAGCCATCAACGGCGACGAATGACAGTGCATCAAGATATATCAGGACAGTTGGATGCCTACGAACAAGCGCGCAAACAAGCGCGATGAGCATGCTGCGGACGAGAACGGCGCCCCGCCGCCGACCGCCGATCAGCGGCTGCGCGGGCTGCTGGCCGACCTGAGCCAGCTCCGCCAGTATCTCGACGAGCGCGGCGGCCACACCTACGAGCTGGCGCAGCGTTTCCTGGCCAACGCCAAGCGCGACCCATCCGCGCGCGCCTACGACGAGCGCCAGGCGACGATGCTGGAATACCAGCACTACATCTGGCGCGAGATCGCCGGGCGTGTGGGCAAGCTGGTGGAGCTATACGGCGATGGCGACCAGCAGCCGCCAGAACCGTCAAACTCGTAGGGGCAGGCGCCAGGGCCGGCCTACAGGTCAGAGACGCGCGCGACCACAGGGGATACATAGAGCGATCCATCGCAGCTCCCCAGGTTGTCCGAGAAAACAAACCCCGCGAAGGCGGGGCCGCTTTGTGGCGGGGAGACCAGGGTCTTCGCGGCGGTGAGACATGCCTGGCCAGAGGTCGGCACGGTGTCTACCTGCGCCTCGAAGTAGGCCGGGCCGCCGGGAGCCAGCTCAATCGTGTTGATCGGGATAGCAGGCCAGAGGTACGCCTGTGTCGTCTGCACTACCTTGATCGGCAGGAGTCTACCCGCCGCATCCAGCAGGCGAACGGTCGGGAATCCACGCAGCGAGCACGCCGCTGACCCATCATTGGTGAACTGGAAATATGCCACAGCATGGCCCATCGCCGCTCCACCTTTCGGAACGAAGCTCAATTGTAGCTGGCTTGCCAGGCACGGCTGCGCATAGGCGGTGAGCGTGGGCGTCGCGGTGGGGATGGGCGTCGCGGTGGGGATGGGCGTGCCGGTTGGCACAGGCGTGATGGTAGGCGCTGGAGTCGTCGTCGGGAGCAGCGGATAGAGCGGCGTCGAAGTGGCCGAGGCCGCGCCAAAACCGCTGCGGGCGGCGAGCGCGCCGCTCAGCCCCACCAGCAGCGCGAGCAGCGCAAAACGCCGCCAGAGTGTCGCCGACGCCCATCGGCGCCCTCTTCGGTCAATAGGCGTGCGGTTCGCATCGGCTCCGTCGTCGTCCGCGCCTGGGAAAGCGTCTCCCAGGCGCGATTGCTCGTCGTCGGCCACCGCTAGCGCCTGCCGCCGATCGGCTCGCCGTACTGGTTGTATTCGAGATAGACGACATCGCTGACGTAGGGGTGGCCGCGCAGGCGCTCGCAGACCTCCGCCTCTGTGCCGGGCTGCACACGCGCCAGGAAGCCGTGCTTGCGCGGGATGAGCCGCATCGGGCGCGCGGCGCTGGCCGCCAGCAATCGCTGGGCCTGCCCCACGCTGACCCCCTGGCGGAAGAAGATGGCGATGCGCCCGGGGCCGAGCAGGGGCGCCTGCTGGCGCACAGTGTCACCCTCGAAGCGGCTGATGAGGCCCTGCGCCGCCTGCTCCACCTGGTCGTGGATGCGCTTGATCGTCGGCGCCGCCGCCTGCTGGGCGCGCTCGGTCAGCTCGCGCGCCGAGGCCGCCAGCCGCCCGAAGGCGTCGCCCAGCCGCGCGACGGTGGCGTTCTCATAGGCCGGGATCGGGTGCATGCCGCTGGCCCGCGCCTCGCGCTGAAACCGCAGCGCGCTCTGCAGGCCGGGGCGCAGATCGCTCCACCACTGGCGCACCGCCTCGCCGACCGGCGCGGGGTCGCTCACCGCGCGCTCGCCCTGGTCGTGCGCGAATCGCTGGCGGCGCAGCTCCTGGAAGCGCTCCATGCGCGGGTCGGGCTGCGCGCCCGCCACGCTGGCCGAGGCAGGCGTGGGCGCGACGCGGCCATCTGGCGCGGCCAGCCGGGGCTCACCGGGCAGCGGGCGCGCTGTGACATCTATCGGGAAGGATGGGCGCGGGCGCGGCGGCAGCCCGGCGCGCCAATCGTGATGCGAAGCGTCCGATTCGGGCGCGACGGGCGCGGCGCCTGGGCGCGGCGGCCATGACGGCTGTTCGCCTGTCTGCAAGAAGTCAGGGAAGTCTGGCTTGATCCGCTGCATCTGCTGGATCTGCTCAGGCGTCCACTGCACCGTTGCCTGATCGGCCAGCGCCCACTCATCTTCGGTCTCGTCCACCTCATCCACGAAGCCCTCGAAGGCGTCTGGCTCGCTGGGAGCCGCCATCTGAGGCGCGGGCGAAGTCGGTGGCGTCTGCGGCGCGGGCATGGAGGGCTGCGATGGCGTGGCCAGCCGCCCGGTCGGCGAGCCTATCGGCGAGCTGGGATCAGATGCCGAGGCGCGTGGGCGGTTGAAGGTACTGGCCAGCGTATTGTAGCGCGGACGCGGGGGCGCTGGCTCTGTCATCGGCTCATCCACATCCGCCACGTCTGCCACATCCCCTCTGTTCACCGCATCCGCCGCGCCAGTCATCGCCGGGCGCGGCTGCGAGCGCATGATGGTCGCGTCGGGATCATCGGGCCGGGTAAGCGGAGCGACGATCAGCGCTTCGCGCGTGGCGCCCTCATCCAGGTCCTCCAGCGCATCCAGGTGATCGTCGTTTCGCGCGCTGAAGGCTCCGGCGTCCGGGTCAACCAGCTCACGGGTGACGGGCGCCGCCTGCGGGCGAGGCCCGCTCGCGGCGGCGTGCGCGTCGGCGGCGGCCTGCGCCGCGGCGGCGGTATGACTCTTCGCGCCTTTCTTGCCCTTCGTGACGCGCGTCATCTCAGTCATGGCGTCAGGGGTCTGCTCAGCCGCTGCTGTATCCCTGCGGCTGGAGTCATCGGACTGTGCTGTCATCACTTCTCTCCTGACGTGGCCGCCGCGCTATGGGGAAACAGGCACGGCGACGCGAGCGCAGGCGCGCTCTGCTGAATACACAGTAGCATAGCCCCTCAGGCCGCCCGTCTGGCCGACGCGCGATGCGCCCTAGCCCTGAATGGTTCAGGCCGGGCGCCCACTTTAGCCAGCCGCCGCAGTTGGGAGAAATATCCTAGCCCGCCAGGTGGCGAGTGGCTCCATACGGCTCTACGCGGCTCCAGGCGGCTCCAGGCGGCTCAGGTTGGGCGCTCGTCATCGGGGCGCAGAAAGGCGTCGAGATACTGCCGGGCGCGCCGCGCGATGTCTGGCCGCAGGGTGTAGTAGGTCTTGTGCTCGCCCTGCACGCGATCATGCAGCGTCACCATGCCAGCGTCCCGCAGCCGCACCATGTGATGCTTGATCGTCGCCTTCTTCAAGTTCAACGCTTCAGCCAGCTCTGTCAGATACATCTGCCGGTGGCTCAGGCGGCGCAGAATCCGCAGGCGCGTCTCATCGCCGAGCATCTGGAAGAACGTGACCAGATCGAGCGGCAGCGCATCGGGATCGCCTGGATGCTGGCCAGACCCCTCCACGGCAGACTCGACCGGCGCGCAGAACGTCAGCGTGCCGCGCCAGAAGTGATAGAACACGGCAGGCTTGCAGAAATAGCTGGGGGCAAAAATGAAGCGCCGCAGACCAGCGGGCCGCTGCCACTCGACGCCGCGCATCTCGCGCTCGATGAAGGCGTGCTGGCTCAACTCCTCGCGGCGGCGGCGCATCGCCTCAGCCCCGCGCGCCAGCAGCGGGATCAGCCGTGGCTCTTCGTCCGCGAAGACGGCGTCATACCACACGCGCAGCGCTGCTATGACCTCGGCCCGCACCGTCTCGACATCGCTGACCACCCGCTGCGCGACCGGCCGCGCCTCGACCGGGTAATTCGCCAGCAGCCGCTGCTCGGCGACGCCGGGCGCGCTCGCGTCCGCGGCGCGCTCGGCCAGCGCTGTGCGCAGCGGGCCGGGCCAGTCGGCGCTCAGTCCCTCCTGGTCGAGCAGCGCCTCGGCGAAATCAGGCGCGGGCAGGCCGCGCAGCCAATCGAGAAAGGCGAGCGGCGTATTCGGCGTCGGGCACTGGCCGATCAGCGAGAGCAACGTGGCGCGCAGCGACGATGGGCGCTCATCGCCGACATAGAGGCCCAGCACATCCAGCGCGCGGGGGTCAGCGGCGTCGCAGCGTGCGCGCGCCTCCGTCACCCACCCGGCGCCGATGTTGAACTCGTGCAACTCGGATTGTGGCGCGACCAGTGCCACATGCAGGCTGAGGAGGAAGTCGTAGGTCGTCCACTGAACGATGTCTATCTGTGGCGCACGTGAACGCCGTAGATCAACGGCTGGCGGTGGCGTGCGCCCAGTTCGATCATCCAAGGTCAAAGTCCTCCTGCGCTGGAGAAGCTTGCTCACGCGCCCGAGTCGGCGCCTGGGGATTCCAGGCCGACTCGGCGCCAACGCGCCATCGCGAGAGATCGCCCAGCCAAAAGCTGAGCCATCTCACAGATTGTATCATGCTACCAGCGCTCAGCCACCCAAAAGTTCTCGTCCAAATCCACTCTCACAGCGAAGATCAAGCCACACTGGAGAGAGGCTGTAGAATGGCGGGCCCTTCGAGCGGAGCCGCGCATGCGGGATGCCGCGTGGTAGACTGGCGTTAACGGTAGCGCCTGCCCGCGTGGCAGCGCGCCACCACGGCCGCATCAACGAGAGGCATTGTGCAAACTATGGGAGTGCTCTCCGGCCCGCTGGTCGGTGTCCTCATCGCCGCGTTCCTCGCCTCAACCGTCGAATTCGTCGAGGCATTTACCATTGTGCTGGTCGTCGGCGTCACGGTCAACTGGAAGAGCGCTTTCGTCGGGATGGCCGCCGCGACGCTCACGCTGGTCGCGCTGGTCGGCATTTTTGGGACCGCGCTGGTCGTCTTCATCCCGCTCGACATTCTGCGTACCGCGGTTGGCTTTCTCTTGATCCTCTTCGGCCTGAAATGGCTCAAGAAATCCGTGCTGCGCTATGCCGGTGTGAAAGCGATGCACGACGAAGAGGCGATCTACGAAGAGCAGCGGGCCGAGATGCGCGCGCGTGGCGAGCGGCCCTCGACCGCGCTCGATCCATTCGGTGTCGCCACCTCGTACAAGAGCGTGCTACTCGAAGGGCTGGAAGTGGCGTTCATCGTCATCACCTTCGGCTCGGCCTCGGCCAGCAGCATCTCGGCTCGCGCCACGGGCATCCTGTATGCCGCTGTCGGCGCAGTAGGCGCGCTGATCCTGGTGGCGGCGCTGGGCGCGCTGATCCGTGCGCCGTTGCAGCGCGTGCCAGAAAACACGCTCAAGTTCGTCGTCGGCGTCATGCTGACCTCATTCGGCGCATTCTGGGGCGGCGAGGGCATCGGCGTCACCTGGCCCGGCGCGGACTGGTTCCTGCTGGCGCTGATCGCGTTCACGCTGCTGGTCACATTCGCGCTCATCAGTTGGCTGCGCCCCTATGGCAAGCCACGACCGACGACGACCGATTCAACCGATTCTACTGACGTGGCGACCGCCAGGGAGGCCCACTGACATGGCTCGTGTGCTGGGCGCCCTCAAGGCGGCCTATAACTTCTTCTCCGGCGACGCCATCCTGCTGAGCGCGGCGGTGATCGCGTTCGCGCTTGGCTGGCTGCTGGCCCATATCAGCCTGCTGCTGCCACACACGGGCGACGCGCCCGATGCGGTCGTGGCCGTCGTCTTCGTGGGCATCATCGCGCTAGGGCTGTTCACCAGCCTGCGGCGCGAGGTCGCCGGGCGCCCGCGCCAGCGCTGAGCGGCGCATGGCGCGCGATAATGAGCGGCTGATGAGAGTGAAAAGGAGCCTGTGTGGCGTGGGATGACACGCGCTTGCGCGCTGTGCTCGCCGGGGCGCCCGCGCCACGCGACCCCCAATCCGCCTATCGCGAGCGGCTGGCCTACTTCGTCGTCTACCGCGATACCTGCAATCGCCAGCGCTACCTGTGGGCGAATCTGAGCGTCGTGACGTTCCTCGGCGGCGTGGCGCTGCTGCTGATCGCGCTCTTTGGCGGCGGCCTGTGGTGGGCGATTGGCGGCGCGCTGGCGCTGGTGGCCTTCGTCGTCGCCTTCATCCGCCAGTCGCTGCTCGACGAGCGGCACCAGCGCTACGTCGCGCTCTGCGCACTGAGCGAGCAGGGCCTTGCCCGGCTGAAGCGCGACTGGAGCGCGATGACGCTGCGCTCCGCGCCCGCTGAGGCGAAAAGCGCCGAGGCGCAAGACGCGCTGAGCGCGCTCGACGCCGCCGACCTCGATCTACTGGGCCACGCCTCGCTCCAGCATCTGCTGCACACCGTCGCCACGCCTGCCGGACAGCGGCTGCTCGTCGCGTGGCTGCTCGCGCCCGCCGCGCCCGCGCTGATTCGCGAGCGGCAGGCCGCCGTGCGCGAACTGGCCCCGCTGCTCAACCTGCGCGATGAACTGAGCGCGTTCGGCGTGCTCTCGAAGATGCGCGTGGAGGAGTATGAGCGCTTCCTGGCGTGGGCCGAGGAGACGACGACCCTGACCCGCATCACCTGGCTGACGGTCTGGAGCTTCGTCTCGCCGCTGGTGATCGCGCTGAGCGTCGCGGGCCAGATCAGCGGGATCGTCCCATATCCGCTCTGGCTGGTGGTCATCATCGTCAACATGGCGCTCTTTCAGTGGCGCGGTCGCCAGATCGAGGCCGAGGTAGATCGCGTCTCTGGCACGCGCGGCGCCTTCCTGCCCTATGCGGGGCTGTTCGCTCTGCTGCGCGCGCAGCGCTTCGAGGCGCCACTGCTGCGCCGCACGCACGCACGGCTAGAGGCGGTAGGCGACGCCGCCGATGAGCGCCTGAGCGCGCTGGGGCGCATCATGCGCTTCGGCGATGCGCGGCTCTCGGTGATCGGCCCGCTGCTCCAGATTGGCCTGCTGTGGAACGTTCACACCCTGCGCATGCTGGAGGGTTGGCGCGCCCGAGCTGGCGGGCATGTGCGCGAGTGGTTCGATCTGCTGGCCGAGGTGGAGGCGCTGGCCGGGCTGGCCGCGCTCAGCTTCGACAACCCCGACTGGGCCTTCCCGACCGTCGAGGATGCGCCGACAGGCCAGATGACGGCGCGGGCGCTGGGTCATCCGCTGCTGCCGCCCGCCGAGTGCGTGCGCAACGATGTCGCCATCGGGCCGCCGGGAACCTTTCTGCTGGTGACTGGCTCGAATATGTCGGGCAAGAGCACGCTGCTGCGCGCGGTCGGCGTCAATATCGTGTTGGCGCAGGCGGGCGCTCCGGTCTGCGCCAGCGAGATGTCGCTGCCGCCGATCACGCTGGCGGTCAGCATGCGCGCGCAGGACTCTCTGGAGGCAGGCGTCTCCTATTTCATGGCGGAGCTGCGGCGGCTCAAGCAGGTGGTGGATGCGCTGCGCGCGGCGGCCAGCCGGGGCGAGCGCGTTCCCGTCTTCCTGCTGGATGAGATTCTGAGCGGCACGAACACAAGCGAGCGTCAGATCGCGGCGCGCACCGTCATCCGCTATCTGCTCGATCTGGGCGCGACCGGCGCGGTCAGCACCCACGATCTGACGTTGGCCCAGGCGCCCGACCTGACGCCGCTCAGCCAGCCGGTTCACTTCACCGAGCGCTTCACGCGCGACGCCAGTGGCCCGGCGATGACCTTTGACTACATCCTGCGCCCCGGCATCGCCACCAGCGTCAACGCGCTCAAGCTGATGGAGCTGGTCGGCCTGCCCGCGCCCGAGGAGCCGGGAGCGATGGAGCAGTCGCCCACGCAGCGCGGCCAGAGTGCGGGCCAGTGACGGCGACCGTACGCAGAGTCAGGGGGAGAGGTCAGGTCAGAGCATGAACGCGACGATGCTGAATGGCCGCGAGCTGGCCGCGAGCCTGCGCGTGGAGCTGGCGCGCGAGGCCCGGCGCTTTGCCCGGCGCCGCCAGCGGCAGGCGCATCTGGGGCTGGCGCTGGTGGGCGATGATCCCACCGCGCGGCTCTATGCTGACCAGGTGGCCCGCGCGAGCGACCGCGCTGGCCTGCGCCTCTCGCTGCATGAGTATCGCGCTGATGTGGACGAGGTGGCGCTGCGTGCGGCGATAGCGGCGCTGGGGGCCAGCGCCGACGTGGATGGCGTGGCGCTGCTGCTGCCGTTGCCCCGGCACATCCGCCAGCGCGTCGTGATGGAGGCGCTGCCCGCCGCGAAGGATGTGGATGGGCTGGGGCCGCAGAACGCCGGGCGGCTGATGCTCGGCTTTCCGAGCTTCGTCCCCAGCACCGCGGACGCCGCGCTGGAGCTGCTGCGGCTGGCGGAGGTTGATCTGCGCGGGCGGGATACGGTCGTCGTCGGGCGCAGCAATGTCGGCGGCAAGCCCGCCGGGCTGCTCTTTTTGCGCGAGAACGCCACCGTCACCTTCTGCCACTCACGCACACCTGATCTGGCCGCCATCACCCGTCAGGCGGAGGTCCTCTTCACCAGCATGGGCAGACCGGGCGCCATCACCCCGGACATGATCCGCCCCGGCGCCATCATCCTCGACGCCGGCATGACCAATGTGGGCGGCCAGATCGTCGGCGACGTTGATTTCAGCGGCGCGAGCGAGGTCGCCAGCTACATCACTCCATCGCCCGGCGGGCTGGGGCCGCTCACCCCGCTCATGCTGATCCGCCACACACTCGTCGGCCCAAGCTGACAGCAAAAAGACCACCCTCGCTGCGGGAGAGTGGTCAAACGGCTCGCGTCGCACACCCCAGAAACGGGCTCCCCCTCTCCGGCGGGGAGAGGGGGCCGGGGGTGAGGTTCTCACACGCTAAACGTGTTGGTGGTCAGATCGAAGGTCAGTGCGGCGCCCGTGTCGCTGGTCAGCGACAGGACCGACCCATGCGCGCCGTTGATCTTCAGCCATTTGGTCGCGCCAGGCGCGGTGTAGACGCCGATCAGCTTCATCTGGCTGTCATAGACGCGCAGCGCGCCCTGACCCTGCTTCGCGGCGGCGTTGGTCCACGCCTCGCCAGCGTAGACATTGACCCAGGTTGAGCCAACCCAGCCGCGATAGAGCGTCGTCGAGCTGAACTCGTCCGAGGCGAAGGGTCCCTGGCCGGGATGCGCCACGACGCCGGAGGGCTGCGTGGCCGTCGGCGCGGGCGAGAGATGCGAGGCGCTGAAGAAATTGGCCGCCACGCCGCCCATATTCAGACTCGGCAGGAACTGCGCGACGAACAGTGCGAACGCCAGCACGGCAGCGATGGCCACCGCCGCGCGCATGACGGGCGTCGGCGTGCGCCGACGAATCGGCGTGATGGGTGCGCGCACCACTGGCAGCGCGGGCTGCGTCTCGGCGCGGCTGGCCAGCATCGCGGCGGGGCCGAGCTTCTCGCGCTCGGCGGCAATCGCGGCGAAGACCGACTCGCGGAACGAGGCGTCTGGGATGATGGAAGGCAACTGCCGAATGGACTCGCCGACCTGACGATAGGTCGCCTCGATCTGACGGCACTCCGCGCAGCTCTCCAGGTGCCCGGCGAGCTGGCGCAGTTCCGCGGCGGTCCAATCATCGCGGCGATAGGCGGCAAGCTGCTGGCGCGCCTGATGGCAAGTCATCGGCGACCCTCCATCTCCTGTTGATACATACTGATAAACCGCTCCCGCGCCCGCATCAACCGCATTTTGACGGCCGAAGGGGTCACGTGCAGCACGTCCGCTATCTCGGCGCATGAGAAACCTTCATGTTCGTAGAGTACCAGGCAGGCCGCGTATTTTTGGGGCAGCCGCTTGAGTACCCGCTCGACAATCTCGCGATCGGCCACTCGCTGCTCAAATCGGCCACCGTCATAGCCAGATGTAAACGCGCCCATCGCGCTGGCCAGATGCTCTTCGGAAAGGCCCTGCTGGCCAAACCCATTGTCCGCGCCTGGCATGCCGGCGCCGACGCCGCGATCGTCATTGAAAAGCGAGAGCGGCAGCCACGAGATCAGGCGACGGCGGCGCAGCGCGTCGGTCGCCGTATTCGATGCGATGCGATACAGCCACGAAGAGAGCGCGCCACCCTGGATGGTCGCGCCGCCTGCGAGCGCGCGATACGCCTTGACAAAGACATCTTGCGCCAGATCAAACGCCTGTTCGCGATTGCCCACCAGCCGATAGATGAAATTGATGATCGGTGTCTGGAAGCGGGTAAAGATATCTTCGAAGTCGTCAACGCCAATCAGCGGTCCTGACCCGCTGACACTGGCTGTCTCCTCCACATCCGCTGACGCGCTCACCTCAGTGGCGTCGGCGGTGTCATCGGTCAACTCATCGCTGGTCTCATCGGTTCTCTCAGCGGTCGTCTCGGCAGCCACGCCATCGGTCGTAACCCGCGCGCCAGCGTCGCGTTCGAGCGTGTCTGGCGCGGCAGGCGGCTGCTCCCCCACCGCGCTGGTGGTGGTGGCGCGCGGCTTGGCGCTGCGGCGCGCGCGCGGCTTCGTGGCCGCGCTGGCGCCCGCTTTCGTGGCCGCGTTGGCGCCAGACGCGACGGTCGGCGCGGTATCCGCCGCAACCGGATCGCGCCGACTGGTCGCTCCGCTGCCACGCCCACGCGGCGCGCGGTGACTGCTCGGATTGTAGGGACGAGCGGATGGCTCCATCGGTTACACCTGTGGCTTGGGGGGTCTGGCGCGAGCACTATCGCCGCGGGCATCCGTCTCCTGACGGCTGAGCATGTACTGTACAATCAGCATACCAGATGTTGCGACAAGCGGGGGGCGGAAACCGTACCTCCTTCCCAGCGGCCGCTCGCCATTGTTCTCAGTTCACCGCATGCCTCAGGACGTTGCATTTACCGCCGATTGTCACTATACTTTGTATAGGATTGCAACGTGGAGCGGATCGCGCTTCACCATCCAGTCATTATCACCGAGGTTAAGATACGGCATGAGCGAATCTACTGGCGCGGGCGAAATCAAGTTCTATTCCACCACCTGGTGCGGCGACTGCCGCCGATCGCGCAAGGTCTTCCAGGCGATGGGGGTGCGGTTTGACGACATTGACATCGAGGAACACCCCGAAGCGGCCGAGACCGTCCGCAAGCTGAATCATGGCATGCAGAGCGTCCCGACGATTCTCTTCCCGGATGGCTCCGTGCTGGTCGAGCCGTCGAACGCCGCGCTCGAGCAGAAGCTGACCGCGCTGCTGGCCTCCGCGAAGTAGCCAGCGCAACGGCACTACAGCGCCCCGCGCGCCCGCTCCCATCTGGGGCGGCCAGCGCGGGGCGCGCCATAATTGAAGCGGTTACGTCGAACGCTCATGCGGCTGTCTCGACGCTCGCCAGGGCTACTCTGGCGTAGAGGTGTGGCGATGGCGGAGCAGGCCATGTACCACCTCGCCGACCCGCATGAGGGCTACCAGTACATACAGGCCGGTAAAACCGTAGACGAGCCAGACCATCCACATCGGCAAGACCGCTTGTAGCGGCTGAACCTCGATCATGTTGGTGGCCAGATAGACGAAAAACCAGCCACTCACAATGAGCAAAGCGCAAAAGTACACCAGCCAGAGCGCCCTCACCCCACGCAACTGAGATGCTGGCGCTCGGTGACGAATCGCGTCGGCGATCACCGTCAGCGCGACGAGTACGATAAGCCCCAGAAACTCAAGTGTGTTCATGGCGCCTCCCATGTGATGCGGCTCGCAGGGAGCGAGTGACGTACTTCGCGCCGAAAGCAACGATGTTGCAAAACGCCTGTAGTATCATACGAGCATACGGAAAGGCGCCATCCAGTCGGGATCGGGGAAGTCGTAACCTGCGCGCCGCCCAGGGCGTAGTAGATTGCGACGCCCCGATGTAGGGGCGCATGAGTACGCATGGGCGTGGATGGAGTTGCGGCAGCTCGCGCGGGAGCGAAGGATGACCACCTGCCAGTACTGCGGGGCCAACAATCCGACGGGCGCATCATTCTGCGATGGCTGTGGGGCCGCGCTGACGACCAAAGTGGCCGCCCAGGCGCAAGCTGCGGCGCAGGCGCAGGTGGCGGCTGCCCACGTCGCGCGCGCCCAGCAGGCCACCGCCCAGCACAGCGCCGTCCACGCCGACCCCCAGTTTGGCACGGGCCGCCTGCCACCACAGACGATGCTCGGCAAGCGCTATCTGATCCTCAAGACCATCGGGCGCGGCGGCATGGCCGCCGTCTATCAGGCGTCTGACACGAAGACCAACCGGGTCGTGGCCATCAAAGAGATGAGCCAGGATAACCAGACAGCTGAGGAGCAGCGCGAGGCCGTCGCCAACTTTGAAGCTGAGGCCAAACTGCTCCAGAAGCTCGCGCATCCGAATCTGCCGCATGTGGATAGCTACTTCAACGAGCAGAATCGCCACTACCTCGTCATGGACTACATTGACGGCGAGACGCTGGAGCAGAAGCTGGTGGCGGCCAAAGGGCCGCTGCGCGAGGCGGATGCGCTGAAGTGGGCGAAGCAGGTCTGCGACGCGCTGAGCTACCTGCACCGGCAGCGACCGCCCGTCATCTTCCGCGATCTCAAGCCTGCCAACGTGATGGTGACGAAGCGGGGCGAGGTCAAGCTGATTGACTTTGGCATCGCGCGGCACTTCAAGGATCGGCAGACGCGCGATACCCAGGCGCTCGGCACGCCGGGCTATGCGCCGCCTGAGCAGTACGGCAAGACGCAGACCGACGCCCGCGCCGATGTCTATGCGCTGGGCGCGACGCTCTATCATCTGCTGACCAACTACGACGTGGGACGCACGCCATTCGCACTGCCGCCGCTGCGCTCGCGCAATCCAGCGATCTCAGAGCGCACCGCCGCCGCCATCGAGAAAGCGACGCGGCTGGATCGCAACGACCGCTACCAGACGATTGGCGAGTTCGCGCAGGCGCTGGGGGTCGGCGCGTGGTCGAGCGCTCGCTCAGCCGCGCCCAAAGCCGCGCCCAAGCAGCGCGCGACCCAGGCCCAGCCAACCCAACAACAACGCGCGGCGGCGGGGAAGAGCCAGCAGGCTGGCGCTCAGCCGCAGCATGACCCCATTGGCGACATGATGGACGCCGCGCTCCGCGCGGGAAAGGCGGCCATCGTCGCTGGCGGCGCGGCGGCGCTAAAGGCGCGGATGAATCCACAGCCAGGCCAATCGCCGGGCAAGGCGGCGCTCGATGCGGCCATCGCAGCGGCGCGCACGGCCACCGGCCCGGGCACGGCGCTGGTCGCCCAGCCGCGCGAGATTCAGCTGGGCCAGTTGCGCGCCGGACAAGATGGCGCGGCCAGCGTGACGATCAGCCGGGCCGATGGCGCCGCGATCAACGGCACGCTCAAGCCGCTCTCTTCGTGGCTGCATCTCGACAAGACCAGCTTCAACGGCGCCAGCGCCCTGGTTCAGGTGACGGCGCGCACCAGCGAGATGCAGGGCGCCGGCTCGCAACTGGGCACGATTGAGGTGACCGCTGGCGCCCAGCATATGTACATCCCCGTGCGGGTTGACGTGATCGCCGCGCCGCGCGCCGCGCCCAAACCCGCGCCACAGGCCGCGCCACAGGCCGCGCCACAGGCCGCGCCGCAGCCCAAACCGCAGCCCGCGCCACGGCCCAGGGCGCAGCCGCTCGCCGTGTTTGGCGGGCCAGTCGGCCAGGCGCCTGTGCGACCCCAGGGCGGAGGCGCCGCCGCTGCCGCCGCGCAGCCGACCGCGCCCTATCGCGCCGCATCGCCTCCCGGCGCCCGCCAGCCTCTGGCCGCGGCCGCTGCGGGGCTAGCCTCGCGGACACGCTCGCTGGGCGGGCTGCGCGTCGCGCTCTCGCTGGCGCTGGCGCTGCTGCTGGCCTTCGGGCTGCCCTATCTGCTGAGTGTGGTCGCGCTGCCACATCTGGCGGCGCAACTGCCCTCGCCAGCCGTTGGCGCCTGGGCGCTGCTGATGATCGGCGCAATCGGCGCACTGGTCGGTGCGCGGCTCGCCTATATCGGCGCGTCGCCGCGCGGCGGACGCCTCCGCACGGTCATGCTGCTGGGTGGCGCGAGCGCGATTCTCGCCGTTGCCTACGCCTCGCAGCTCCAGCTCACCGCGACGATGACGCAGACGCTGCCCGCCGCGGCGCAGTTTGGCGCGCTCGCCTTCACCCTGCCGCTCTTTGTCGGCGTGGGCGCGGCGCTGGGCGCCCAGCCGCTCATCAGTCGCGGCATCCTGGCGGTGGCGCGCTACGTCGCCGTGCGCTACTGGATGGCGCAGGCGCTGGCGGCGGTCGTCGGCGGCTGGCTGGGGCTGACGGTGGCGCAGGCGGCGCTGAACGCGGCGTTCCCACAGGCCAGCTTTGCGGTGGCGCTGGTGGGCGGCTGCGGGCTGATCGTCGGCGTGGCGGTGGGCGTGCTGCTGGCTAGCCCGGTCGGCGCACTGCTGCGCCGCTTCGCCTTCGGTTGAGGCACGAGCGGACGCATGAAGGCGCAATCTCCCGCGATTCCTCTACTGGCGCTGGTCGGGCCGACGGCCAGCGGCAAGACGGCGCTGGCGTTGGCGCTGGCCGAGCGGCTGCCGCCACAATTAGGGCTGGGCGGCGCGGAGATTGTCTCGGCTGACTCGCGCCAGATCTACCGCCTGATGGACATCGCCACCGCCAAGCCCACCGCCGCCGAGCGCGCGCGCATCCCCCATCACCTGCTGGATGTCGTCTGGCCAGACCAGAGCTACACCCTGGCCGAATACCAGCGCGACGCGCAGGAAGCCATCGCCGACATCTGGGCGCGCGGACGACTGCCGCTGCTGGTCGGCGGCACGGGTCTCTACGTGCGCGCCGTGGTGGATGGCCTGGTGATTCCGGGGGTCGCGCCCCAGCCGGAACTGCGCGCCGAGCTAGAGGCCCAGGCGGCGGAGCGCGGCGTGGGCGCGCTGCTGGAGCGGCTGCGCGCGCTCGACCCCGCCGCCGCCGAGCGCATAGACGCGCGCAACCCACGCCGGCTGATCCGCGCGCTGGAGGTCTGCATCGCCAGCGGGCGGCCGTTCTCCGAGCAGCAGGGCCGCCGCGCTACACCCTATCGCACGCTGCTGGTGGGGCTGCGCATGGAGCGCGAGGCGCTCTACGTCCGCGCCGATGTGCGCATCGCCCAGATGCTGGCGGCGGGCGTGGTCGCCGAGACAGAGGCGCTGGTGGCGCGCGGCTACGACTGGTCGCTACCCTCGATGTCGAGCCTGGGCTACCGCGAGATCGGCGCGTACCTGCGCGGCGAAACAACGCTGGCCGAGGCCATCGCGCGCTTCGAACTGGCCACGCACGCCTACATCCGCCGCCAGCTCACCTGGTTTCGCCCGGACCAGCGCATCCACTGGCTCGATGCCGCGTTGCCTGCTGGCACGCTCGCTGCGGTAGCGGAACAGGTGGCGACGCTTGCGCTCGGCGCCGCGGCTGACAGGTGATGCCTCCTCCCCCTGCCCCTCCCTCGCTGCGCGGGAGATGGGAGCGGATCGCTCATCCTACCAGGGGCGAAGCGCGTTGCATGGACGCTCGGCAGATCCGCCCTGTACCTCGGCGACGCTTTTGGAGTACACTAGAGCGCGAGTTGATCGGGCATCGCGCGTCCGCTGACGGTGGGCTGCGGAGGTCTGCGCGCCACGGAGAAAGGCAAGAACGGGCATGACGATACGGGTAGGAATCACGGGCATGGGTCTTGTGACTCCCCTCGGCAACGATGTCGCCACGACCTGGAAGGCGTTGCTCGAAGGGGTCTCAGGCGTCGGCCCGATCACCAAATTCGACGCCAGCGAACACAGCGTTCGCATCGCCGCCGAGGTCAAGCAGTTCGATCCGCTGAACTACCTCGACAAGAAGATGGCGCGCCGTACAGGAGCCTTCACGCACTATGCCTATGCCGCCGCACGCGAGGCGCTGGATCAGTCGGGGCTGGATGTCGCCTCGATGCCCGATGATGTCGGCGTGATCGTCGGCTCTGGCGCGGGCGACCTGGAAACGATGGAGGCGCAGTTCCGGATCGTGCTGAGCGAGCATCCCGACCGCGTCAGCCCCTTCTTCATCACGATGTTCCCCGCGAACATGGCAGCTGGCACGCTCTCGATCTTGCTCGGCGTGCGCGGCCCCAACCTGGCCACCGTCTCGGCCTGCGCCACTGGCGCCAACGCCATCGGCGAGGCGTTCGAGACGATCCGGCGCGGCGACGCGCGGGCCATGATTGCCGGTGGCACCGAGGCGTGCATCGTCTCGATTGCCGTCGCCTCCTTCGCGCGGATGACGGCGCTCTCCAGCCGCAATGACGACCCTCAGCATGCCAGCCGCCCCTTCGACAAGGAGCGCGATGGCTTCGTGATCGGCGAGGGCGCCGGTGTCGTCGTGCTGGAAGATCTGGAGATGGCGCGGGCGCGCGGCGCGAAAGTCTTTGCTGAGGTCGTGGGCTACGCCGCCACCTCCGACGCGCACCACATCGTTGAGCCTGCGCCGGGCGGCTCTGGGCTGGTCATCGCCCAGCGCAAGGCGCTGAGGAAGGCCAACCTCGCTCCTGACCAGATCGGCTACATCAACGCACACGGCACCTCGACCTACTTCAACGACCGCGCCGAGACGGCTGCGATCAAGACCGTCTTTGGCGAGCATGCTTATAAGCTGGCGGCCAGCTCCACGAAGTCCATGACGGGGCATATGGTGGGCGCGGCGGGCGGCGCTGAGGCGATCTTCACGGCGCTGGCGCTGCACCACGGCGTGCTGCCGCCGACCATCAACTATGAGTTCCCAGACCCTGAGTGCGACCTGGACTACGTGCCCAACACCGCGCGCAAGGCGCAGCTCGACTACGCGCTCTCCAACTCGATGGGATTTGGCGGTCACAACGCCGTGCTGGCGCTCAAGCGCGCCGATTAGCGCCGACTAGCGGCGATCCACCGGGCGGAGGCGCCGAACATGCCGCTCGAACCGGCTCCAGAGCGCGGCTTCCGCCGCGTCATGCACTGCGATCTGGACTGCTTCTTCGCCGCTGTCGAAGAGCTGGATAATCCGCGCCTGCGCGGCAAGCCAGTGATCGTCGGCGGCGACCCCGACCGGCGCGGCGTCGTCAGCACGGCCAACTACGCGGCGCGGCGCTTTGGCGTCCATAGCGCCATGTCGGGCGCGGTGGCCCGGCGGCTCTGCCCCGGCGGCATCTTCCTGCGCCCACGCTTCGACCGCTATCGCGAGCTGTCGCGCGCCGTGATGGCGATTGTGGACGACTTTTGCGAGGTACGCGAGCAGGTCTCGATTGATGAGGCCTACGGCGAACTGCCGCCGGGCGTGGTCGGCTGCACGCCCGCCCAGACCATCGCCACGCGGTTGAAGGCGCGCGTGCTGGAGGAGACCGGCCTGGTCATCTCGGTCGGCGTCGGGCGCAACAAATCCATCGCCAAGCTGGCCAGCGACCTCTCGAAGCCCGATGGCCTGCTGGTGGTCAAGCCCGGCGCCGAGACCGAGTTCCTGCGTCCGCTGCCCGTCGGGCGGCTGAACGGCGTTGGCCCACACACGCGCGAGAAGCTGCGCGCGATGGGTATTACCACCGTTGGCGATCTCGCCAGCCGCGATGGCGGCGAACTGGCCGCCGCGCTGGGCAAGCACGGCGCGTGGCTCTGGCATCTGGCGCGCGGCCAGGATGATCGGCCCGTCATCGCCGACCACGGCCCGCCCAAGAGCGTCTCGTGCGAAGACACCTTCGAGCGCGACATTGCCGACCTCGACCGCGCCGCCGAGCAGGTCAGTCGGCTGGGCGCCGAGGTGGCCGCGCGGGTCGCGCAAAAGCGGCTGGTCGGGCGCTCGGTGACGTTGAAAGTGCGCTGGAGCGACTTCCGCATTATGACGCGCCAGCAGCCGCTCGCTCAGCTCACTGCCGAGGCTGAGCCGATCGTCGCCGCCGCGCTCGATCTGCTGACGTGTGAGATCGGACCGCTGCTGGCGGTGGGCGGCGCGCTGCGGCTGCTCGGCGTCGGCCTGCACAACATCGAGTCGCTGGATGCGCCCGCCTGGGCGCCAGTGGAGAGCGCGTCAGGCTACATCCAGCTTCCTCTGTTCGATGTGGATGAGATGCGGACCGCGTAATCGGCAACCCACGAGAGGAGACGGTGCGATGCCTATCAGTAATCGACTGGATGTGGATGGCTCGACCATCGGCTATGACACGTGGGGCGAGGGCGAGACGACGCTGGCGCTGCTGCACGCCTTCCCACTAAGCCGCGGCCAGTGGCGCGCGCAGGGTGAGGCGCTGGCCCACGCGCTGGCGCTGCGTGTGGTCGCGCCCGATCTGCGCGGCTGTGGCGAATCGAGCGTGCGGAGCGAGTCGGGCGCCGAGCCAATCACGATGGAGCGCATGGCGCAAGACATCCTGGCGCTGCTGGATGCGCTCGATGCGCGGCGCGTCGTGCTGGGCGGCCTCTCGATGGGCGGCTACGCGACGCTGGCGGCGCTGCGCCTGGCGCCCGACCGCTTCGCCGGGGTGATCCTCGCCGACACGCGCGCCACCGCCGACACCGAGCAGGGACGCGCGGGCCGTGAAGCGACGGCGGCCTTCGTGGTCGAGCAGGGGCCGGGCGCGCTCTTCGACCGCGATGCGCCGAAGCTGCTCTCCAATCGCGTCACCACGCGCCATCCTGAGATCGTCTCGCAGGCGCGTGCGCTGGCGGCGGGCAATCAGGCCGAGGGGCTGGCGGCGCAGGCGCGCGGCATGGCCCTGCGGCCCGACTCCATCGCGCTGCTGCCCCAGATTCATCGCCCGGCGCTGATCGTCGTCGGCGACCAGGACGCCATCACGCCAGTCAGCGATGCGCGTGTCCTCTTCGAGCGCATCCCCCACGCGACCCTCTCGATCATCGAAGACGCGGGGCACCTCTCCAATCTGGAGCAGCCGCAGGCCTTCACGGATGCCGTCGCCAGCTACCTGCGCGAGAAGATTGGAGTCGCGGCGCGGACGTGAGCGACCAAGATCGAGGCGCCAGCGGTTGAGGAAGGTTCACGTGTTGATTGGGCGATTGCGTGGCGCGGTAGGAGACGGGCGGTTGAAGCCGCGGGCCGCGAAGCCTGCCTCCGCAGGCGAGGACGCGGCACGATGGTTCCCAGCCCGCGTAGGCGGGCGTTGCGGCCGTAAGGCCCTTAGCCTGCGGGTTTACCCGCCGGCGTCCTGTGCATCCTCACCCCGTGGCATTCCTGGCAATCCTGCGCCAACCTGGCTGGCGACCGGCGTTGCTATTGACTGAGGCGATCCGCAATTTGTACGATGAAGGAAGAGTGACGAGAACGTAAAGGTTGTCCCAGCCAGAGAGGATTGCCCGCGATGCAGCCTGAGACGCCACGATCAGCGCTCAGCCTGCGGCAGCGCCTCTGGCCCGCATGGATGACCCGCGATGTTAGCCTGGTGATTCTGGCGCGGTTGTTTATGAGCGGTGCGCGCGCTGGCGGGCATCGTCACGCCGATCTACCTCGCGCTGATCGGCTTCAGCGCGCTGAAGCTGGGCTGGCTCTTCGTCGCCGTCGCCATCACCTCGGCCATCTTCACCAGCGCGGTGGGGCTGCTCTCCGACCGCATCGGACGCAAGCCCTTTCTGATCGCGCTGCCGCTCTTCGCCGCTATCGCCGCTATCGTCTTCGCCATCACCCGCAGCGTGCCACTGCTCTTCGCCTTTGCGGCGCTCGGCTCGTTTGGGCGCGGCGCGGGCGCGGGCGGCGGCTCGATTGGCCCCTATCAGCCCGCCGAGCAGGCGCTGCTGGCTGAGGCTGCCCCGCCACGCGCCCGCAACGATGTCTTTGGCCGCATGGCGTTCGCGTCGTCGCTGGGCGCGGTGATCGGCGGCGGGCCGTTGGCCACGCTGCCCGATCTGCTGCCACATCTGGGCATGGGCGGCGCCGATGGCATGGCAGGCTACCGCGCCGCCTTCATCGCGATGGCCGGGCTGGCGAGCATCGCCGCGCTGCTGGTCATCCCCATCGCCGATCACCGCCCCGCGCGGCCCAGGGACGCCTCCGGCGCGGCGCGCGGCGCTAGATCGTGGAACCCGCTGCGGCGCATCTCGCCGGTCTCCTGGCCGATCCTGCTGCGCCTGTGGGTCACGAACAGCATCAATGGGTTGGCAGTCGGCTTCTTTGGCCCCTTCATCACCTACTGGTTCTTCCGGCGTTATGGCGCGGGCGCGGCGCTGGTGGGCGCGCTCTTCACGGCCGTCAATCTGGCGGCGCTGGCGTCTAATCTCTACGCGCCACGGCTGGCCGAGCGGCTGGGGCTGGTGCGAGCGATCTTTTGGGGGCGCACGCTCCAGGCCGTGTTGATGATTCCAATGGTGCTCGCGCCGACCTTCTGGCTGGCGGGACTTTTCTATCTGATTCGCATGCAGGCCCAGCGCATCGCGCTGCCGCTGCGCCAGTCGTATGTGATGGCGGTGGTACCCACCCACGAGCGCGGCACGGTGGCCGCCTTCTCGAACCTGCCGACGCAGGTGACCTCGGCCATCACGCCGGGCATCGCGGGCTACCTCTTCGATACCGTCTCGCTGGAGTTGCCCTTCGAGATCGGCGCGGCGCTCCAGTTCCTCAACGCCGCGCTCTTCTATCTCTTCTTCCATCGCGCGCCGCCGCCCGAAGAGCGTGCAGCAGAGCATCCCTCGCCGCCCGCCGCGCTGGACGAGGCCGCGCTGGGTGTAGCAGCGGTAGACGCGGATACGGATACGGAGGCAGAGGCCGAGACGGGGCCGCAGCCCACGCTCGGCGCTCGCTGACCTGCTCGCGATGCGCGAGGTGTGAGGCGCGTCACAGCGCGACCGGCCCTAGCGCCGACACGCTATGCTACACTGACGCTCAATATCTGACGTTCGCTTCTCCTGCGTGTGACGACGCGCGAGAAAGATGCAGTTGCATCGTCGAGGAAAGCGAGAGGCTCATGGGCGCTATGCTGGCGCGATCCCCACTCACCCCACGGCGGCTGGCGCTGTTGGGCGCGCTGATCGTGGCGCTGGCGGCGTTGGGCGTCGTCGCGGCGCTGCAGCCCGCTATCGCTGACCGCTTTGGCTACGCGCTGCCCGGCGCGCATGGACTGCCGGGCCACTTCAGCTATCAGGGCGTCACCTATTCCAACGACGGCCTTTGCGCGGGCGGCTCGGCCTGTGCGGGTGCGCAGGCGTCGCGCTGGTCACTCGCCATGATGGGCGCCAATGGCTTCAACGATGGCTCGCTGCTGCGCCAGGTCGCCGCGCTGCCCACGCTCTTTGGCGCGTCGCACGCGATCTATGAGCCGACCAACGATCCCTCGATGCTCGGCGCGGGCGGACCCTATGCCAGCGATGTCCACCCGTTCATCCTCTTCATCCAGGACCCCGCCGCGCCTGACTGGTACTACCTCTACCAGCGCCCTGGCGGCCCGTAGCCGCGAGCGCGTGATATGTACTTCAGGGAGCGTGGATCGCCCGCTGCGCCGTCAAAGAGGTGAAGGCCGGAGACGTCAGTCTGGCCACGGGCCGGGGACACGTGGCTCACGATATGCCACCGGGCTCGTAGAGCGTTCCATCGTAGCGCTGCCATGCCTGAGCTGGAGAAAGCTGCGCCCACGGGAAGCCGTGCGCCGTCTGATAGGTCAGGTTCGCTACCGCGATTGGCGTTCCCGGTCCCTGGGTTGTCGCGCCGACTACGAAGACCAGATGGACCTCCCAATTCGATGGAATCTGGTAGCTGGCGCCCGTCCAGATAGCCTTGAATATCTGGTAGGCGTCCGATTGCGCATCCTCTAATGACGGCGTGGTGAGCGCATCCCAGATCCTGAACTCCATCCCATCTGCCTGTGGCTCCGGATCCATCGCCCAGATCGTTCCATCCAGCGTGGCGCCGGCGGCGATCTCGGTTTGCAGCGCATCAGTGGGAATCAGCGGAGTAGAGGTCGCGGTCGCTGGCGGGAGCGCCGTAGCGGTTGGTTGTCTCATAGACGCGTCACCCAAGGGGTTGGAACAACCCACGAGCCAGAGCGCAGCCGAAAGCAGCGTGAGCATACCCGTCACATAGGCTCGCGCCCGCCGCCTCGGCGCTGGTCTGCGGACGCGTCGCATGTGACCCTCCCTCGACTCGCAGGCGCCACATGCGCCGCCCCTCATTGGGATGACGCGAAACCGCGATTGTGGCTCCGGATTCGGTCATTCCAAGCACGTGAACAGGCTCACGGACGCTGGCCGCAGGCGATGAAGAATGGCGTGACACAGCGGTTGTCGGGCTGCGCTAGATCGAGCTGCATGCGCTCCAGCGTCGTGTCCCACGCCGACTGCGAGCAGATGCCCTGGGCCACCGCCACGCCGCCAAAGCCCTTGCACACTGAAACGAAGTCGGTGGCGACCATCTTGCCCAGTCGCCCGCCGTGCGCGCCTGTCGGTAGGTCAATACGGCGGCTGGCCTGTTGGCGCAGCGGTGTCGTGTGCAGCGCGTCAGCGATGCGTCCGCCGTCCATCAGATCGACCCCGCGACGCGCGGAGAGCTGGCGAATCCAGTCCATCAACCGCTCGACATTGGAGCCGCCGTTGGCTAGACCGATCGTGTCCACCATCTCGACCCAGCCGCCGGGGCGCGTGACGCGCGTCAGCTCACTCGCCACCCACGGCCAGCGGTCGTGCGGCGCCGCCGTGAAGAGCAGGCGCTGATGCACGAAGTCAAACGACTTCTCCGCAAAGGGCAGCCCCTCGAACAGATTCCCCGCCACAAACGTGTAGTTGGGCGGTCGGACGTCGGCGTCGGGGCGGCGATCAGCGCGCTGGTCCACAGCGGGCAGCTTGACATCGAG
>JAICVT010000075.1 GCA_025935235.1 Ktedonobacterales bacterium
TCCTCCTGGCGCATGAGACCGGCGAGCGCGGAGCCCTTCTCGTTCCACTACACGGCGTCGGCCCTCTACTCCGTCACGTCGCGGTCGTAGGCTGCCAGCGCCTCCGCGTAGCGCTTGAGATCGTAGAGCGCGTTGCCCTTGCCAGTCCAGGCGTTGGCGTAGGCGGGGTCGAGCGCCAGCGCGCGATCGTAGGCCGCCAGCGCCTCGGCGGGACGCTTGAGATCGGAGAGCGCGTTGCCCTTGTTGTTCCAGGCGGCGGCGGAGCTGCTGTCGAGGGCCAGCGCGCGGTCGAGTGCGGGCAGCGCCTCCTCATAGCGCTTGAGATAGTTGAGCGCGTTGCCCTTGTTGTTCCAGGCGGCGGCGGAGCTGCTGTCGAGGGCCAGCGCGCGGTCGAGTGCGGGCAGCGCCTCGGCGTAGCGCTTCAGCATGTTCAGCACGTAGCCGAGATCGGCCCATGCCTCGAAGGAGGTGGGAGTGAGCTGGGTGGCGCGCTCGAAGAGCGGCAGCGCCTCGGCGTAGCGCTGTTGCGCGGTCAGCGCTTTGCCGCGCTCCAGCAGATCGGCGGCGCTCTCGCTGGGGCGCGCGGTGGTTGGCGCGGGCGCCTCGCCCGCCGGGGTCAGCGCCAGCGCGTGCAGCAGGCGGCGCACGGCCTCGGCGGTGGGATAGGGCTGGTAGCCCGCCGCCTCGATGCGCTTGAACTCGGAGAGGAAGAGCCAGCCATCCTGCGGGCTGAAATCGTCCCGCGCGATGGGGCCAGCCGTGACGGGCAGCAGCAGCCGCGCGGGGTCGCGATCCATCAGCTCATAGGCCCAGCCGATCTCGCGCTTGACCCAGCGCGAGGCGAAGGCGGCTTTGGTCAGGATCACGACCACGACCGGGCGGCGACCCAGCTCGCGCTGGATGACCTCCATCAGATGCCCGGCCTGCATATTGTGCTCGTCGTACCAGACATTGGCTCCGGCGTCGATCAGCCCCGCCACCACCGCGCGGCAGAAGGCGTCGTCCTCGTGGCTATGGCTGACAAAGACCATCATCTGCGCCATGACCTGCGCCTCCTCCGCACATCGCTCACGCTGGCGTCCGCTCGCTGGCAGCATTCTATCACGACGCGGGGCGCACGGAGACAGGCGGGCCATTGCGTGGCGCCGCGAGGGGGAACGGGCGGGTGAACCCGCAGCTACATGGCCCTGCGGGCCGCGCAGGCCGCCTCCGCGGCCTGGGACGCGGCATCTCGATTCCTGGCCTGCGGAGGCAGGCTTGGCGGCGGAACGCCCTTCGCCTGCGGGTTTACCCGCCCGTCTCCCACCGCGCCACACAATGGCCCGATCAGACTGTTAACCTTCATCAACCGCCCGCGGCCTCGCGCCGGGCGACCGCCCCGCCCGCGCTTGCCATCCGCGCCGCCCTGTGGGTAGCATGACGAAGGCTCACGATGCGATGGAAAGCGAGGCACGATCATGGCAAGCGCTCAGGCGCCCGCGAAGCCGCGCGGGCTGCTGCGGCTGGGATACCGGCTGCCGATTGCGCTCTATCGCGCCAATCTCGGCTGGCTGCTGGGTCATCGCTTCCTGCTGCTGACGCATCGTGGACGCAAGAGCGGCGCGCCGCGGCAGACCGTGCTGGAGGTCGTGCGCTACGATCCCGCGAGGCGCGAGAGCGCGGTCGTGTCGGCCTACGGCGACCGCGCGGACTGGTACCAAAATATCCTCGCCAGCCCGCCGATCGAGGTTCAGACGGGGCGCGATCGCTATGCTCCGCGATATCGCCTGCTGGCTCCAGATGAGCGGCTGACGGCGCTGTCCGCCTATCGCAAGCGCTACCCGCGCGCCTTCGCGGCGGTGATGCGCTTCCTCGGCTTTGCCTACGACGGCACGGAGAGCGGGCTGCCGTCGCTGGCCGATCAAGTCATCATGGTCGCCTTCCGCCCACGCGAGTCGGCGTAGCCTGCTCCGCGCTCCCGAGTTGGTAATTGTACGCCGTCAGCAGAATGGCGCTTGAGCGCGAGCGACGTGTCAGGTACTACTTGCTCATGGAGCCTGATGGCTTCGGTATGTTAGGGGAGGACATGAGCATGGCGAAGGTGATGACGGTGCTGGAAGCGCATGTCGCTGAGGAGCGGTGGGCCGATCTCCAGCAGGCATTCGCGGGCATGGGCGACAGGCGACCAGCGCCGCTGGAGACCAGCTATCTCGTCCAGAGCGTGGATGATCCGACGGTCTGGCGGCTGGTGGGGATATGGCGCAGCCGTGAGGAGCTGGAGCAGTATCGCCAATCGGTCGAGGCGCCAGGCGGCGTGCTGCTGTTTCGCTCTATGGGCGTCGAGCCGATGATGAGCATGTACGAGGTCAAAGGCTCATAGCGCGCCCCCAGCCCCTCCCCCGCCAAGGCGGGAGAGGGGAGCTACGGGCGTGTCACGGGCGGGCGGACACTGGATGCCGACGCTTCCGAAAGCCTCTCTCCCGCCGCAGCGGGGGAGGGGTTGGGGTGGGGGCGCGCCTTACCACTGCACCGCCGCCGAGGCAGGCTCTTTCGTGCTGGTGGTCGTGGTCGGGCCAGAGACGACCGGCGCGGTCCACTTGACGACGGCGGCGGCCCAGGTCAGCCCGGCGCCAAAGGCTACCATGCCGATGTGCTGGCCTTGCAGCACACGTCCCTGCTCGACGGCCTCGCATAGCGCGATTGGCACAGCGGCGGCGGACGTGTTGCCGTAGCGCTCGATATTCACAAAGACTTTCTCGGTCGGCACGCCCAGCCGCTTCGACGCCGACTCGATGATGCGCAGGTTGGCCTGGTGCGGGATGAAGAGGTCCATCTCGTCGGATGACATGCCCGCGTTGGCCAGCGCCTCTTCCATCGCTGTGCCCATGATGCGCGTGGCGAACTTGAAGACCTCGCCACCCTGCATATGCACCCACTGCTTGCCCTCGCGCAGCCCCTCCTCGGTCAGCGGCTCCTTCGAGCCACCAGCGGGGATGTAGAGCAACTCGGGCTTGGCGCCATCGCTGCCGAGCGTGAAGCCGAGCAGCCCGCCCGGCTCGTCGCTGGCGCTCAGCACGACCGCGCCCGCGCCATCGCCAAAGAGGACACAGGTGCCGCGGTCGGTGTAGTCCATCACGCGCGAGAGGACTTCGCAGCCGATCACCAGCGCGTGCTTGATGGCCCCCGTCGTGATGAACTGGTGCGCCACGCTGAGGGCGTAAATGAATCCGGAGCAAGCCGCCTGCATGTCGAACGCGCCGCACTGCGCACCGACCGCATGCTGCACGAGGTTCGCCGTAGAAGGGAATTTGTAGTCCTGCGAGACAGTGGCGACGATGATGAGGCCGAGATCGCTACCCTCGATCTCGGCGCGCTCCAGCGCTTCGCGGGCGGCGGCGATGCACAGGGTGGAGGCGGATTCGTCTGGCCGGGCAATGCGCCGCTCCTTGATGCCTGTTCTGGTCGTGATCCACTCGTCCGACGTCTCGACCATGCGCTCCAGATCGGCGTTGGTCAGCCTGCCTTCGGGCACATATTTGCCCCACCCGGTGATTGCGCTGTAGCGGCTCATACTGCTCCTCGCTGAATACATGCGCCCTCGGGACACGCTAATCACGGCGACAACCATCGTTCGCCCATCAGCGTGTAGTGCGGGAGGACGCCTTGCGGCCCATTGTAACATAACGCGCCGCCGACCTGGTATCTGGCTAACAACCAGGCCAGCGAGTCACGCCAGCGAGCCACGCCGCGATCGCGTCCGCGCTTCGGTTGACCATCACGGCCCGCGCGCGATAGAGTGAATGGGTAGATTGCTACCTCACCAGGCGGTAGACGCCCATCTTACAGTCGTCCGCCGGGCAAACCTCACGCCAGCGGCGGAGATCGAAGGCGACCGCACGACGAAGGAGTCTCACGCGATGCGTTTCTGTGGCTATGGGGACTTTGCGCGCCTGATGCGCGACGCGGGATATCGAGAGCAGCCAGCCAGCGCGCCCAGCGGCGGGCCGAGCTTCGCGCTGCCCGGCGACCAGCCGCGCTATGCGCCGGATCGTCCGGTGGATGTGCGGCATGTGGATATCGCCGTGACGCTCGATTTCGAGCGCCAGCGGGTGCGCGGGGTCGTCACGCATAGCTTTGCCGCGCTCTTCGAGCGCGTGCGCGTGGTGACGCTCGACGCCGCCGAGCTGCACATCGAGCAGGTGACGCTGGCCGACGGCGCGGGCGCCGACAATGGCGGGCAAGCGCTGGAGTGGTGGAGTGAGGGCGAGAAGCTGCGCATCCAGCTCGATCGCGAGTACCACTATGGCGAGCAGTTCGGCGTGCGCGTCGCCTATTGGGCGCAGCCGCGCACTGGGCTGGTCTTCGTCAAGCCAGAGCCGGGCAATCCTGACCTGCCGTTGCAGGCGTGGACGCAGGGCGAGACCGAGTACCACCACTTCTGGTTCCCCTGCCACGACTTCCCGAATGACCGCGCCACCACCAGCCTGGCCGCGACCGTGCCGGGCAAGTTCTTCGCGCTCTCCAATGGCAAGCTGGAGTCCAGCAGCGAGAACAGCGACGGCACGAAGACCTATCGCTGGCGGCAGGAGATCCCCTTCCCGGCGTATCTCATCACCCTGGTGGCGGGCGAGTTCGTCGAAGTCGCCGATCATTGGCGCGACATCCCGGTCAACTATTATGTGCGGGCGGGGCGCGAGGATGACGGGCGGCGCATGCTGGGTCGCACGCCCGCCATGATCGAGTTCTTCACGCAGCATTTCGGCGTGGATTATCCGTGGGTGAAGTACGCCCAGATCGTGCCGGAGGAGTTCCTCGGCGCGATGGAGAATGTCAGCGCCACGACCCACAGCTATCGCCTGCTGCCCGATAAGCGCGCCAGCCTCGACTACAAGCCCGATTCGGTCGTGGCGCACGAGCTGGTCCACCAGTGGTTCGGCGACCTGCTGGCGGTGCGCGACTGGTCGCACACCTGGCTGAAAGAGAGCTTCGCCACCTACTTCGAGTCCGTCTGGATGGGCGAAGAGGACGGCGAAGATCAGCTGCGCATAGACATGCGCGACAATCTGGACCTGTACCTCGCCGCCGACAAGCGCGGTCGTCGTCCAATCGTCTACAACGTCTACCGCAAGAACGGCAACGAGCTGTTCGACCGGCATAACTACGAGAAGGGCTCGCGCGTGCTGCACATGCTGCGGCACATCGAGGGCGACGCGTCGTTCTGGCGCGGCATGCAGCTCTACACACGGCGCAATCGCGAGCGCGAGGTCATCACCGCCGACTTCGAGCGCGCGCACGAGGAGGCAACCGGGCGCAGCCTGGCGCAGTTCTTCGAGCAGTGGGTCTACAAGGCTGGGCATCCAGAGTTCAAGGTCAGCTATAGCTGGGATGACGAGCGCAAGCTGGCGAAGGTCGGCGTGCGCCAGGCGCAGGAGACGAATGAACTGACGCCAGTCTTCGTGACGCCGGTTGATCTGGCGTTCTTCGTTCCCGCGAGCGACGACGAGCAGCCCGATGGCGAAGGCTTCATGCAGCCGCAGGTGATGCGCGTGCAGGTGGAGCAGGCCGAGCAGACCTTCTACATCCCGCTGGCGCGGCGACCCTTCGGCGTGCGCTTCGATTACGGCGGCTGGCTGATCAAGACGCTGGAGTTCGATCTGCCCGCCGAGCTGTTGCGCTTCCAGTTGCGTCGCGATCCTGACATCAACGGGCGCATCGAGGCGGCGGCGGCGCTGGGCGAGAAAGGCGATCCGGAATCGCAGGAGGCGCTGGAGCAGGCGCTGCTGGATGAGCCGTTCTGGGGCGTGCGGCAGGCCATCGCGGCGGCAATCGCCGGGCGCAAGAGTGAGCGCGCGCTGGAGGCGCTGCTGCGCGGGCTGGACGCTATCGAGGAGCCGAAGGCGCGGCGCGCTGTGGTGGCCGGGCTGGGCGAGTTCCGCGCGCCCGAGCAGGCCGCGCTGGCCGAGCGCGCGGCGCGGGCGCTGACGGCGTTGCTGGCCAAGGGCGAGCCGAGCTATTTCGTCACACAGGCGGCGCTGGTGGCGCTGGGCAAGACGCGCACGCCGGGCGCCTTCGAGACGCTGCTCGCGCACGTCGAGACGCCCTCGTGGAATGAGACGATTCGCGGCGGGGTCTTCGGCGGGCTGGGCGAGCTGAGCGAGGCCCGCTCGGTCGAGCCGCTGGCGAGCTGGGCCACCGACCGCACGAAGCCGATGGACGCGCGGGCGGCGGCTATCGGTGGGCTGCGCATCCTGGCGGGAACAAAGCGCGTTGATCAGCCAGAGGCGCGCACGCGAGCGGTGGAGGCGATCAGTGTGGCGCTGACCGATCCGTGGGAGATGGCGATGCTCCAGGCGTGCGGCGCAGCGAGCGCGTGGGGCGATGCGCGCGCGCTGCCTGCCTTGCAGCGGCTGGTGGCCAGCTCGCCTGATGAGCGCGCCGTGCGTACCGCGCGCGAGGCCATCGCGGCCATCCAGCGTGGCGACACCCCGCGCGACGAGGCGCGCCAGCTCCGCGCCGACCTGGACACGCTGCGCGAGGACAACCGCAAGCTGCGCGAGCGCCTCGACGCCCTGGAGGCGCACTCCAAGGCGAACGGCAAGTCAGCGTCCGCCGAGTAGCTGTAGCGCGCTCCTCACCCGAAGCAAGTCACGCTGCCACATCGCGATCAGGTGATGTGGCGGCGTGACTGGCGCATCGCCCGCAATTACTCGCAGGCGATTGATTGCCGCCTCGCGGAGGTCGTATCATGCCTCGCGTGCCGCCAACCAATTGTTTGTTCGAGGCGGGGAGGGGAGGCGACGACATGGCGCAGTCGCGAGAGAGCGAAGGGATCGTGCGGGGCATGGATGATCCTCGGCTGCTCGATGCGCTGGAGGCCAACACCTACGCGGCGTATGCGAGCTATGCGGTGGATAGCGGTGGCGAGCAAATCGCGGCGCCCGACCGACTGACCTACATCGCGGGCATCCCATTCGAACTGTTCAATGGTGTCGCGCGGGCGCGGCTGGCGCCAGATGACTCGGATGACCTCGACGCGCAGATCACGGCGGCGCTCCAGCCCTTCATCATGCGCGGCCATCCGATGTTCTGGTGGACTGGGCCGTCGTCGGCGCCAAAGGATCTGGGCGCGCGGCTGGTGGAGCATGGACTGGTGGATGATGGCTCCATGCCTGGCATGGCCATCGCGCTGAGCGACCTGCGACAGACGCACGAGGCGCCCGCCAGACTGGTGACCGAGCAGGTCAACTCGCCGCGACTGGTCGAGGAGTTCACGCTGGCGCTGCGGGCAGGCTATGGCGTGCCAGAGGAGATGCAGGCGCCGCTGGCGGCGCTAGGCGAGCGGCAGGCGCTGCGCCCTGATTCACCCTGGCTCTATCTCGTAGGGCGGCTGGATGGCGAGCCAGTCTCGACCGTGCAACTCTTCCTGCATGCGGGCGTGGCAGGCATCTACGCCGTCTCCACCGCGCCCAACGCGCGCCGCCAGGGCATCGGCGAGGCGCTGACGCATGCGGCGCTGCTGGCGGCAAGGGAGCGCGGCTATGCGGTCGGTATCCTCCAGTCGTCGGCGATGGGACTGCATATCTACGAGCGGCTGGGATTCCGCGCGCTGACGAGCTTTCACCTCTACCTCTGGCGCGGCGAGTAGTTCGCCGCCTGAGCGGCGCGGCTGCGGAGGATGCCGGGCGCGCAGGCCAGGGCAAGCTGGCCGCCATCCAGGCGCCAGGGGGCGGCTGGCAGCGTGATCGCCTGGCCGCGCCCGACGACGCCAGCGGCGAAGCGGTCGGCGCGCTGGGCCGAGTCGATCAAGCCTACACGGGGGATGCCGCCGCCGACGCCCAGGCGCATGGCATCCAATTCGTCATCATCAAGATGCCCGAGGTCAAGCGAGGCTTCGCTCTCTTCCCCTGTCGCTGGTTGTGGAGCGCAGCTTCACCTGGGTGGTCCGCGTCCGGCGCCTGGCAAGGGACAAGGAGCGTTTGGCTGCGATGTTGGCAGGGCTGCATTGCCTCGCCTTCGCCTGTCTCGGGCTACATCAGTTCACCCGCTTAACATCAAGTTCGAAACAGGCGCTATGGCAACGGACTCGCCTTTGAGCCGGGCGCGGGCTATGCTGGGCGGGGCGCGATACACTCCCTCGTGCGACAAAAGTCGCAGCCGCCGCGCCGCGTGGCGCGCATACTAGCGCATGCTTCAGGGTGCGTGCGCCTCTGTGCAGGCATGCGCCGTTCGCGAGACTCTCCATCACCACCATCAGGGGCTATCCAGCCAATGACTCCAGCGCGTCGCGGAGTTAGAAGAGCCGCGCGGCGATTTCGATCTCCAGGCGCAGGCGCGGCGGCTGCGCAACGACCTGCTGGGCCACGCCGAACTTCTATTCTGTGCTCGATACGAAGAGGACTCAGGGACGTGGCCATGTGGCCACAGGGAGGGTATCGTACTGTGAACCCCGACGTTGGGAGCCATGCGCATGCAATCGCGGTACGGTGGGGCGCCTTCCTGGAACACCACGGGTTACTTCAGGGGATGAGCCAACGTGCGCGGGAGGCGTGGCCGCATTTCAAGCGATGGAGAGTTCCGCTCATTATCGGCGTGACGTTGGCGCTGGTGTTCGTGCTCGATCTCGTCACGCCCACGCCCCTGGCCATCTCGGTGTTGTACGCGATCCCAGTAGCGCTGACATACTGGTTCCCCTCGCGCGAGCATCTCAGGCGCCCCACCCGCGTCGTGCTGGCGCTGGCCCTGAGCGCCACGCTGGTCGGACTCGTCTTCGGGGCCACTCAGCAACACGGACCCACCCTGGCTCCCCACCTCAACGGCAACCCCACTGACTTGCTGAACCGGGCGCTTGGTGTGATCTCGCAGATCGCGGTTGCCTGGGTCACGATTCGCTTTCGTCTGCTGCGGGCCGCGCAGGCGCAGATGGTCCACCACCTGGAAAGGGCGGTGCAGTCGGCGCACGAGTTCGTCGGGATCGCCTCGCACGAGTTGAAGCAGCCGCTGACCGGGGCGCGCGGCTATACCCAACTGCTGCTCCGGCGCGCCAGGCATGGCCAATTGCCCGGGATCGAGGGGCGGAGTTCCGAGGCCCTGGCGACCATTGATGACATGCTCACGCGGTTGAACCTGCTGCTCGATGACTTGTTGCATCTCGCGCGGCTGCAGGACGGCCCCGTCTTCGTGCAGGCGGAGCGGCTCGATGTGGCCGGACTAGCTGAACGGGTGGCCCAGCAGGTGGCCCAGCAGGCCCCCAACCACACGCTCGTGGTTACACCCGCGAGCGCAGGTATCTTTGGCGTCGGGGACACGCGTCGCGTCGAGGAGATACTCGTCAATTTGCTCACCAATGCTGTGAAGTATAGCCCGGACGGCGGGCGCGTGGAGGTGACCGTTATGACGGAAATGTCCGCCGCCATAGCTGCCATACCAGTACACCCCCAGCGCTCGTGGTCCGCCGGGCGCTGGGGCGCCATGCCATTCTGGCCCGGCCGCTCGCGTGGGCGCGTGTCGGCGAACGAGCGCGACCTGGGGTCTGAAGCTGAGAACGTCTACGATGTCATCGTGCGCGTACGCGACGAGGGCATGGGCATTCCGGCTGCCGACCAAGCGCGGCTGTTCAAGCGCTTCGTTCGAGCCTCGAATGCGTCCGACTCGCGCATCCCCGGTACCGGACTGGGCCTCTACCTCTGTCGCGCCTTAATGGAGGCGCAGGGTGGACGGATCTGGCTTGAACACTCCGAGCAGGGCCACGGAACTGTCTTCGCCTTCAGCTTACCCTTGTGGGTGGACGAGCAGCCCAGTCTCGCCGGCAGGCGCGTGTCAGAGGATAAGTGAGCGACACACCAGGACTAGGACCACGCCAGCGCCAGATCATCTCCAACCAAGCTGCAAACTGCACGCTATCAATGGGGCGACTCGACGCGTCGCAGCAGGTATGCCGCCGTGACCACAATCACGACGAGCGGGCGCAGAGTCGTTATACCGCATCCGGCGCGACATGGCAGCGGAAGACGCCGGACGCGCAGGCGAGGGTGAGCTGGTCGCTCTCCAGGCACCAGGGGACGGCGAGCGTGGCGGCGGGATCGTAGCCCAGCGGCTCAGCCAGCATGAAGCGCGCGCCATCGGTGGCCAGCAGCGTGATCGGCTGCCCGCGCCCGACGACGCCGCACGCGAAGAGGTAGGCGCGCTGGGCTGACCACTGCGCGGCGGGGATCAGGAAGTCATCGGCGGTGGGCCACGGCTCGGCGGTCGCACGCGCCTCATCCTGTGGCGTCGGGATGAGCGACCCGGAGGCCAGCCCAGCGAGCGACGAGGCCATCAGCTCGCCCGCCAGCGCGGCCAGTCGCGTCTCCAGCGACGCCTCCGACTCGCCCTCTGCCAGCGCGACCTGACGCTGAATGAGGATGGGGCCAGCGTCGAACTGCTCATTCATCCGGTGGATGGTGACGCCGGTCGTTGTCTCGCCCGCGTGGAAGGTCCAGAAGAGCGGATCGGGGCCGCGATGCGCGGGCAGCAGCGAGGGATGCGCGTTCAGGCAGCCCAGCGGCGGCACCGCCAGCAGCGCGAGTGGCAGGCGGCGGGTGAAGCAGGCGACACAGATGGCGTCGGGTCGCAGGTCGGCCAGCGCATCAACGGTGGCGGGATCGTTCAGCCGCCTGATGCTCAGCAGCGGGGCGCCACCCTCGGCGGCAAGCTCCAGCAGCGTGCGCGGGGCAGGGGCGCTGCCCGCCAGCGGCAGCGTCCGCCGGTGGCGCGTGGCGCGTGGCTCCAGCCGGATGAACGGCGCGTCGGCGGCTCCAGCCAGCGCCGTCCCCGGCTGTGCGACCGTCACGACGGCGCGCAGATCAGCGTCCGCACGCAGCAGTGCCTCCAACGGCAGTCGCGAGAAGACGCCGCCCAGGCCGAAAAAGACCACGCGCAGCCCGCTCAGATTCACCGCCTGCTCCATCGCCACACCGCTCAGTTTGCCATCGCTTGCAGCAGGCGCGCGCTGACGAGGCAGTCCGCAAGCGCGCGGTGGGCGTGCTCGTGGGCGATGCCCATCTGGGCGCAGGCGTCGCCGAGGCGGTGGCTGCGATAGCCGCCCCTGTGCTGCCGCGTGCCAGCATAGCGGGCGTAGGCGCGCATCAGGCAGTCTGAGCCAACTGGCGACCAGACCAGCCCACAGTGCCGCTGGATGTTCTGGCGCAGCATCCGCACGTCGAAGGGCGCGTTATACGCCAGAATTGATCGCGCGCTTAACTGCGCGGCCAGCGGCTGCTCCCAGGCCGCGCGGAACGATGGGCTGCCCGCCACCATCTCATCGCGGATGCCAGTCAGCCGCGTGATCTCAGACGGGATGCGTCGGCCAGGGCGGATCAGGCACTCGATCAGCGGCTCGCCACGCGGCGTGACGGCGGCCACCTCGATGATGTCGTCGTCGTTGGCGAAGCCGGTCGTCTCGGTGTCCAGAATCATCCAGCGGTCGTCGGCGGCGAGGATGGTCCGCGCCCAGCGCCGCATGCGCTCCCGGCCCGATTCCGCCTTGATGGTGGCGGCTGGGGAGTAGGTCGTGCGTCGGATCCAGCTGTCTATGCGCCGCGAGATCTCGTCCTCGTCGTCCATCGCGCTCCCCTCCCGCGTTCTCGGCGCTGGCTAGCCCGCGCATCCCTTCACGCCACGCGCTGGCTCTTGATGGCCGCGAGACAGCTCAGCGGCGCGGGTGTCGGCGTGGGATGCCTCAGTACGGTATACTCTATATCAAGTCATCTTGGCGCGTTGGGCGTCGAAACCAGGAGGCGTGAGCATGATTCGGATGGTGACGTGTGCGAAACTGAAGCGGCGGCTGCCCGGGCTGGAGAAGCCACCGATGCCGGGCGAGCTGGGCCAGCGCATTTATGACAATATCTCGCGGCAGGCCTGGGAAATGTGGCAGGAGCACTCGCGCCTGCTCATCAACCACTACGGACTGAATCTGGCCGACCCCGACTCGCGGCAGATTCTGCGGCAGGAGATGGAGCGCTTCCTCTTCGCCGATGACGAGGAGGAGGAGAAGCCGGAGGGCTGGGAGCCAGAGGGCCAGAGCGGCGCCAAAGGCAAGGGCGCGCCAGCCGGCGCGCGCAAGAAGTAGCTGGGCGTCGGTCGTCGCGCTCCTGTCAGGACTATCCATGCTCACGACAACTTCGCCGCGCTCGCCAGGGGGCGTCTTGCTGGTGGCGTGCTACGAGCTGGGGCATCAGCCGCTCAGCCTGGCCTCGCCACTGGCGACGCTGCGGGCGGCTGATTTCGCTCCCCATGCCAGCGACACCTCCGTCGAGCCGCTGGACGACGCGACCCTGAAGGCCGCTCGCCTGATCGCTATCTCTGTGCCGATGCACACGGCGCTGCGGCTGGGCGCGGCGGTGGCCGAGCGCGCCCGCCGCGTCAACCCCGACGCCACCATCGTCTTCTATGGCCTCTACGCCTCGCTCAACGCCGACTATCTGCTGCGCGCGCTGGCCGACGCGGTGATCGGCGGCGAGTATGAGCAGGCGCTGCTGGCGCTGGCCGAGGCGCTGGACGCTGGCGGCGATATAGATGCGCTGCGCATCCCTGGCGTGCGCACGCGTCGGACTGCGGCGGCGCCGATCCTCCAGCGCCTGCCGTTCGCCGCGCCCGCGCGCGACGCGCTGCCACCGCTGCGCAGCTATGCCCATCTCGTGCGCGATGACGCGGTGATCCCGGCGGGCTATGTGGAGGCGACACGCGGCTGCCTGCATACCTGCCTGCACTGCCCCATCACGCCGGTCTATGGCGGGCGCTTCTTCGTCGTGCCGCGCCAGGTCGTGCTGGATGACATTCGCGCGCAGGTGGTGGCGGGCGCGGGCCATATCACGTTTGGCGACCCCGACTTTCTGAACGGGCCAGGGCATGCGCTGGCCATCACGCGGGCACTGCATGCCGAGTTCCCCGAGGTGACCTTCGACGCGACGATCAAGGTCGAGCACATCCTGGAGCGCCGCGCTGCCATCGCCGAGCTGGGTCAGTTGGGCTGCGCCTTTATCGTCTCGGCGGTCGAATCGCTCAGCCCGCGCGTGCTGGCGCATCTGGCGAAGGGCCACACGCGCGCCGATGTCGAGGAGGCGCTGCGCATTGCCGACGCGGCGGGCATCCCACTGCGCCCGACCTTCGTCGCCTTCACCCCCTGGACAACGGCGGAGGATTACCTGGAGCTGCTCGATTTCGTCGCCGAGCAGGGGCTGGTGGAGCAGATTGATCCGGTGCAATACACGATTCGCCTGCTCGTGCCGCCCGGCTCGGCGCTGCTCGATACGCCCGACGCCGCCGAGTGGCTCGGCCCGCTGGATGAGGCCGCGTTCAGCTATCGCTGGGCGCATGCCGACCCGCGCATGGACTCGCTGCAACGCGAGCTGGCCGCACTGGTCGAGCGCGCCGCGGCGCTCCATCGCCCGGCGGCGCAGACCTTCGCCGATGTGCGCGCGCTGGCCGAGCGGCGGCTGGAGCGGCTGGCTCCCGTCGCTGCCCGGGCGGGCGCGACTACCGCGGTCGCGCGGCGGCCAGCTCCGCACCTGACCGAAGCGTGGTTCTGCTGAGCAGAGCCA
>JAICVT010000607.1 GCA_025935235.1 Ktedonobacterales bacterium
AACCGCGCTGTCACGCTGGCGTATCCAGAGCGCGCGCTGAGCGCCGAGCAGGCCGCGCGCTATGCCGAGCTGATCGCGCGGCGGGCGGCGCACGAGCCGGTGGCCTACCTGACCGGCCATCGCGAGTTCATGGGGCTGGACCTGCTGGTGGATCGCCGTGTCCTGATTCCGCGGCCAGAGACGGAGCTGCTGGTGGAAGCGGCGCTGGCCGACTTGGCCGAGCGGCTGGCGCGCACGCCGCAATCGCCTCCACTGGTCGCCGATATCGGCGTGGGCAGCGGAGCTATCCCCATCGCGCTGGCGGTCGGCGAGCCGCGCCTGCCTCGCCTCTACGGCGCCGACATCTCGCCCGAGGCGCTGGCGCTGGCGCGCGAGAACGCCACGCGGTTGGGCGTTGCTGCGCGCATCACCTTCCTGGAAGGTGATCTGCTGGCCCCGCTGCCTAAGCCGGTGGATCTGCTGACCGCCAACCTCCCCTATGTCGCGCCAGATGACCCCGACGTGCCGCGCTCCGTCAGCGCCTATGAGCCAGCGCTGGCGGTCTACGGCGCGGGCGACGGCCTCGACCACATCCGCCGACTGCTGGCGCAGGCGCCCAGCTCGCTGCGCCCTGGCGCCTCACTCTATCTGGAGTTCGGCTACGATCAAGGCGCCGCCATCCAGCGGCTGGCGCTCGACGCCTTCCCCGGCGCCAACCTGCGCCTGGGCGCCGACTACGCGGGTTGGGACCGCTACATTGCCATCCGCCTGCCCTGAGCGACCTCGCCCCCAGCCCCCTCGCCCAGAGGGCGAGGGGGAGCCAGAGAGCGCCACAACCCCTCCTGCCTGAGTTCCCCTCCCTGAAGGGGAGGGGGCAGGGGGAGAGGTCCGCCCCCAATCTATGCCATTACGCTCATCTCTCGCGCGCCACGACGGTGTACAATGGTCGAGCGCGCTTCCCAGGCCGTCGCTGTGGTCGGGGAGGGATCGTCGCCGGGCCACAGGAGCGTCGCCTGGTCGCGCGAAGTGGAACGGTAGCGCACATGGTCGACACATCAACACGCGAGGCGGCGCGGGGGAATGGATGGGGGCGGCTGGTTATTCGGCGCTCAGCATGGGTCTTCTGGCTGCTGTTCGCCATCAATACGCTGAACTATCTCGACCGCCTGATCGCCGTAGCGGTCGGGCCAACCATCAAAACCGAGTTCAGGCTGTCCGACGACGCCATCGGCCTGCTCAGCAGCGCCTTTCTGCTGGTCTACACTCTGGCGGCGCTGCCCGTGGCGGCGCTGGCTGACCGCATGCGCGCACGAGCGAAGACCATCTCGCTGGGTGTAGCCGTCTGGAGCGTCTTCAGCGGGCTGACAGCATTCGCGCGCGGCTACGGCGGGCTATTCGCCACGCGCGCGCTGGTGGGCATCGGCGAGGCCAGTTACAGCCCCTCCAGCGTGGCGCTGCTCGTCAACTACTATCCGCGAGAGCGCCGTGCAGGCATCATCGGTCGCTGGCAGACTGGCCAGGTACTCGGCGCGCTGCTGGCCTTCTTTGTGGCTGGCGCGCTCTTCGCGCTGCTCCCCGCGCACATCGCGTGGCGGGCGGCCTTCCTGCTCACCGCTGCGCCGGGGCTG
>JAICVT010000524.1 GCA_025935235.1 Ktedonobacterales bacterium
CGACTAAAGCCATGAGCGCCTCATAGTTCAGCGCCAGAATGGTCCGGCCTTGTAGCGCCGCAGGTATCTCGTCCTGTTGCAACGCCGCGAGAGCTTCCCGCATGGCTACATAGCGCTCAGCGCCATCGCTATCTAGAAAGACTGGATTGCACCTGGTTCGCTGGCGATTACCTGGCGTATCGCGGCGCGCAAGCACGGCAAAGGCTTGCGCGACCTCGGCGGTAAAGCCATGCTGCTGTGCAAGCCGCTCAGGTTGGCCGTGAGCGATCAGAGTGTCACAAAATGCCTTCAGTGGGCCTGAGGCTGAATCGCTCATAGTTGGTCTCCTGTGCGCCTGGCGGACCGTGCGTGTGCAGCGCCTATAGTCTACACACCCATCGCGGCAGCGACGCGCTCGATTTCCGCTGGTGACGTCCGCCATAAGAATAGCAACCAATGAGCCATCGCGCCGCTCATCGGTGAGGCGGCGCGGATTTGAAAGCGAGAGTTGTTGCATGGCAGACGGCGCTACGACGACGGTTTCGCTCAGCATGGAGAGCGCGCTTGCCCCGACGGCGGCATTCGAGACGCTGATGGATGAGTTGGTCAGCGCGCTAGATCGCGTTGGGTTAGCGTTCACTCCGGGGCCAGCGGGGCGCGTGACGCAGGGCGACTTCGAGGTGGGCCGCGTAGTGGAGTGGGCGCCTGGCCAGCGAATGCGGCTCCAGTGGCGGCAGGCGGACTGGCAGCCCGACGCGCTGACGGAGGCCGAGGCGCTGGTCCAGCCGCTCGGCGCTGGCGCGCGCATCACGCTGGCGCATCGCGGCTGGGGCGCGCAGATCGGCGATCCGGCAGAGCTGGTGGGCTGGTTCGCCGATGCGGCCGCCGCGCCGCTATTGAGCGCGATGGCGCCCGCCGCGCTGGGCGACTGGCTGACCGACCGAATGGGGCGGCGTCCCACTGGCGCGCAGTCCCGCGCCATCTATAGCGACCCGCTCTACCACTGGCCCAACTTCCGCGTCTTCCTCTCGGAGCTGCGCCTGTCGCCCGACGATTACCTGCTGGAGGTCGGCTGTGGTGGCGGCGCGCTGCTGCATGAGTTGCTGAAGAGCGGCTGCCACGCGGCGGCCGTTGACCACAGCTTCGACATGGTACGGCTGGCCAGCGAGCGCAACCATGACGCCATCGCCGAGGGACGCCTGACCATCCAGCGGGCCGACGCCGCACGGCTGCCGTTCGCCGACAACACGTTCTCGCACGCGATGATGACAGGCGTGCTGGGGCATCTGCCCGATGCCGTCGGCGCGCTGCGCGAGGTTCGCCGCACGCTGGCGCCTGGGGGAGAGTTCATCGCGCTGGGCAGCGATCCAGAGTTGCGCGGCACACCAGCCGCGCCGGAGCCTGCCGCCTCGCGCATCCACTTCTATGACGATGACGAGCTGCGCGCGCTAGCCGTCGCCGCTGGCTTCGACGAGGCGTGGGTGGAGCGGCGCGATCTGGAGCAGTTCGCGCGCGAGTCGGGCGTGCCAGAGGAGCATATCGAATTGTTCCGCGGCCCCGGCGCGCGATTCCTCTTCGCCCGGAAGGGGTGAACCCGGCGCCAAGGCAGCCTCACGGCGCTGCGGCGAACTCCAGCATGGCGCCATCTGGCAGCGAGACGAGCAGCGCATCGTCGGCGGGGGCGCAGGCGAGTCCGGCGGCGCTGGCCATGCGCTCGACCAGCGCCAGGTCGGGCGCGCTGACCCGCACGAGCATCGTCGCTTGCCCTGCCTGCTCCAGATGAATCCACTCCGCGCCGCCTGCCAGCGCGAAGCGCGCGGAGCGCGGCGAGGGTTGCGGCGAGGATGCTGGCGCGAGGCTGAACGCGCGCTCGTAGCGATCACGCAGCGCATCGAGGTCTGGCGTGGTCAGCGTCACGCCTAGCAGGCGGCGCGCGCCGTTGGGATGCGGCGTGAGGCGGTCGGCGCCTGCCAGCTCGCGGCGATGCGCTTCGCCTACGCTGTCGTGCTGGATGAGGAAGGGCAGGGGCAGCGCCGCCGCCCACAGGTCATCCGTCCCGATTGTGACGACGCGCCAACTGCGCGCCGAGCCATCTGGCGCCACGAGACGGCCAGCGGTTGGGCCGCGCGCATCCACGCCGCGCGCTCGCAGCGCCCGCGCCTCCGCCTCGATGTCATCCGATTGCAGCGCATAGCCCACCCAGGCCACGCCGCTCGCGATGCGCTGGCGCAGGGCGGGAGAGACGCGCGCAGCGTCGGCGATGGCGAGCAGCTCGATGTACCCTTCGCCCAGGATGATGACACGGTTGCGCGTGCCGAGATGCGGATGTGCGCCGCCGCCGACAATTACGAAGTCGAGGCGCGCGAAGATGTCTTCGAGCGCTTCGAGCTGC
>JAICVT010000386.1 GCA_025935235.1 Ktedonobacterales bacterium
GCATGCGTGCGGTGTGGTATGGTAAGCAGAGAGGCGTCATCTGAACCCTGCCGCTGTTCCCGCAAGGTCGGCTGAGGGGAGGGGTCGCGCGATGTTCAGGATCACCAGGCCGATTGAGTCATGTATTGATCTGCTGATTGATCTGTTCGCCCGCATTACCCTGGCGCTGTAATGCGATCTGCGCGTGGAGGGCGCCTACCATCTGCCGCGCGAGGGCGGGACGATCATCGCCTCGCGCCATTATCACTTCGTCTTCGACGCGCTGGCGTTGGAGCGCAACGCCAGCCAGCCTACCCACTTCTGGACCGCGCTGGACTGGACCGACGCCTGGTGGCAGCGGCTCGGCATGGAGCTGCTCTGCCGTGCGGCTCGCTGGCCCTTCATGTTGCGCGTTGACCAGTATTCGCTCGACCGCTTTGCGCGCGGCGCGAGCGCCTACCGGTTGGAGGAGGCGCATCCGCTGCTGCGGGTCGCCACCCAGCAGGCGGTCGGGCTGCTGCGCGCGGGCGAGACGCTGGTCATCTTCCCGGAGGCCTACACCAGCGTCGACATCTTCCCGACGCCCAAAGACGATGGGCGCTCGTTCATGCCGTTTCGTCCGGGCTTCGTGAAGCTGGCGCAGTTGGCCGAGCGCGAGGGCGCCGCACGCGTCAACATCGTGCCGTCCGGCTTCTACTATGAGCGGCTGGATGGCCCACGGCGTCCGGCCTGGCGCTTCAGCCGGCGCAAGATGTGGCGGGTCACGCTGCGCTTTGGCGAGGCGGCGAGCATTGCGCCGCGCGCCACGCCCGCCGAGGTTGACACGGTGGTGGCGGAGGTCGAGCGCGCCGTGCATGCGCTCTCCGCGCCAGTCGGCCGCGAAGCCGCCGCCAGCGCGGAGGTCGCCCACGCGCCTGAGCGCAGAACGCGCCACGGGTGAGGTCCCCCGCCCCAACTCCTCCCCCGCTGCGGCGGGAGAGGGGCTTTCGGATTCCCTTCGCTCTGTGGGCGGACCTTCCGATTCCCCCTCCCTGGAGGGGAGGGGGTTAGGGGGAGAGGTCGCGCCTGGTCGCCACTCACCACTCATTCCGCTAGCTCCCCCTCTCCCTGAGGGAGAGGGGGCTGGGGGGTGAGGTCAGTGCCGCGCCGACATCTCCATGCGTGGGGTGAGGTCGCGGTCGAAGGCCGCGGCGTCGGCGCCGCAGCTCTCGCAGATCGTGGGCTGGTGGCCTGCCTGCTCGGCGCCGCAGACCCCGCAGGCCCAGCGGCTCGCCATCAGCCGCACGATGTCGGCGCGGCTGACCACGCCCACCACGCGCTCGCCGCGCACCACTGGCAGCCGCTTGAAGCGATTGCTCGTTAGAATCTGCGCGATGTTCTCGACGGGGGTGTCTTCCTGGGCGGTGGTGACGCGCTGCGTCATAATGTCCGCGACGGTCTTGCCTTCCTTGCCGAGCAGGTCAGCCTCGGTCATCAGACCGATCATCTGCCCGGCGTCATCTACCACGGGCGCGCCACTGATGTTGTACTCTGACAGCAGGCGCGCCGCATCATGGATGCTCGCGCCGGGGCCGATCGTGATCACGTCGTGGGTCATAATGTCGCGTGCGCGCATCATGGGGTCTTCCTCCTCCATCGAGGCTGATCGTCCGACATCGGGCGTAGCGGGGAGCGATCTCCGTTGACCGCATCCGCGAATGGCGTGGCCTGTCGCGGACGGCTTCGCAAGAGCGACGCCGATATGATGGGGCCGCTGCCTTCCTGACCAGCAGTGTAGCGCACGGCGAGGCGGAATGCTGGCACTCGCGTGCGCCCTGCGCAGATTGGATGACCGAAAGACGAGCATCGAGGCTCGACACAAGCGAAGGCGAAGGAGCAGGCGATGGCTGACGCGAGCGACACGCCGCG
The DNA here is from genome assembly GCA_025935235.1 of Ktedonobacterales bacterium. Taxonomy (GTDB): domain Bacteria; phylum Chloroflexota; class Ktedonobacteria; order Ktedonobacterales; family JADMIN01; genus JAKAIY01. The sequence goes on from JAICVT010000386.1 coordinate 1,888, forward strand.
CCTGGATGACTGGCGCGCGGCGCTGACCCCGCCCCAGGGCGACCGGCTGGGCGCGTTGACGGCCACGGCGCGTGTGCTGCGGTCGGCGCGGCTGGTCAGCCTCGATCTCGCCGCCATCGAGGCGCTGGCCCAGCGCTGGGCCAGCGCGCCCTGGCCAGCCTCCACGGCCACGCTCGCGGCGCTGCACGATCCCGGCGCGCCAGAGCATGCGCCGAATTGGGTGTTGCTGCTCGACGCGCTCAACTTCTGCTTCTGGGGCGAGCCGGGCAAGCCGCGCTGGCGGGTGGCATGGCGCGGCGAGTCGCACGATGGCTACGACGCGCTGGCGGCGGCGCTCTCGCGCGCGGTGGAGGACGGCGTGCCCGTCTGGGACGCCGACTGGCTGGCCGATCTGGAGGCTGAGACGCTGGAGCGCATCCTGCGGCCAGAGCCTGACGCGCCGATGATCCCACTCTTCGCTGAGCGGCTGACCGACGCGCGCGAGGTCGGGCGCATCCTGCGCGACCGCTACGATGGGCTGTTCGCCAACGTCGTCGAGGACGCCGAGTATGACGCCGTCTCGCTGGCGCTGGCGCTGGAGCGCGAGTTCTCCTCCTTCGCCGATGTGGCGATGTGGGAGGGCCAGCCTGTTCCCTTCCTCAAGCGTGCGCAGATCTGCGTGGCCGACCTGCGCGCCATCACCGGCGGCGCGAGCGTCGGCGCGATTCGCGGCATCGAGAAGCTGACGGCCTTCGCGGACTACAAGCTGCCGCAACTGCTGCGCCGCTTCGGCGTCATCGTCTATGCGCCCGAACTGGCGGCGACGGTTGATAGCTACACGCTGATTCCAGCCGGGTCGGCGCCAGAGGTCGAGATTCGCGCGGCGACACTGTGGGCGGTGGAGTTGCTGCGCCGCGCGCTAGAGCGGCGAGGCCAGCGACACAGCGCGGCCGAGATTGACTATCGCCTGTGGAGCGAGAGCCAGACCAAAGCGCCCGACGAGCGCCCCTATCATCGCACCCGCACGATCTATTATTGAGCGTGGAACGTGCGCGATGCGGGGCGCGGTTGGGAGCGGCGGTTTATGAGGATTCATAGATTGATTGGGTCATCGTGTCGCGCCGGAGGAGACGGGCGGGTGAACCCGCAGCTAAGTGGCCTGCGGGCCGCAAAGCCCGCCTCCGCGGGCTGGGATCCGCCCAACCGTTCTGAGCCTGCGGAGGCAGGCTTTGCGGCGGAACGCCCTTCGCCTGCGGGTTCACCCGCCCGTAACCTGCTCCCGCCTGCCGGAATGTGGGCCATTTCCGCTAGCTCCGTGCGCGCTGGGAATGGGCGGCTGACGTGCCCAAATCATCGAAGTGGCGCACAAGGGAAGAGAGACAGGCGAGCGATGCGAGCGACTTTCGTTCACACAGCGGATAATCACCTCGGTTATGAGCAGTACGGTTCGCGCGAGCGCTTCGACGACTTCGCGAAAGCGTTCGAGGCGGTGGTGAAGGATGCCATCGCACGCCATGCCGACTTCTTCGTCGTCTCCGGCGACCTCTTCAATAAGCGCGCCATTGATGCGCTGACGCTGATCCAGGCGCATGGCGCGCTGAAGCTGCTGGCCGAAGCGGGCATTCCGGCGATTGGCATTGAGGGCAACCACGACCGCAGCTACTATCGTGATGGCGTCTCGTGGCTCCAGTACCTCGCCTATCAGCGCGTGCTCAAGCTGCTCAGTCCCAGGATGAGCGACGGCGCGCCCGAGCTGGCCGAGTGGTCGCAGGCGAGCATGCGGGGCCTCTACGTGCCGCTGATGGGCGGGCGGCTGCGCGTCTATGGCCTGCCGTGGTACGGCGCCAGCACTGCGCGCGTGATGCGCGGCCTGGCCGAGACGCTGACGGCGGCCCGCGCCGAGGAGGACGCGGCGGGCGTCGAATATCGCGTGCTGCTGATGCACACAGGCGTGGAAGGCATCCTGCCGCAGATGCAGGGGCTGCCAGAGCGCGCCGACTTCGAGCCGCTGCGCGGGCTGGTGGATTACGTGGCGCTCGGCCATGTCCACAAGCCGTAC
>JAICVT010000011.1 GCA_025935235.1 Ktedonobacterales bacterium
GACAAACGCGGGCTACACCACGTCCAACTTCTATTTCCCACCGGCTGAACGCGCGTACACGGCGAACAACGCCATCGTACTCAACACATTACCGGCGATGGAGCCAGCGAACAATGGTGACCTGATCTACAATGGGCTGTGGGTAGACGAGCAGGTCAAGGTGCCGTCTACATACAGTTCCAGCGCCACCTGGACACTCTGCGCTGAGGCGCCGCAAACCAATGACGCCGACGTGGTGGCGATCGGGGTCTTCGCGCTCGGCCAGAGCCCGGTACACCTGGTGCAGTAGCGGCTGACGCCGCACATTCGACGCCCTCTCGCGCTGTCGCGTACACTATGGTGTGGCGGCGCCGAGAGGGCGTCGTGCGTCGTGAGAGGATATTCGACCAGACCCATGCGCATCTCTGATTTCGATTACACCCTGCCGCCGGAGCGCATCGCGCAGTCGCCGGTCGAGCCGCGCGACAGCTCGCGGCTACTGGTGGTCCATCGAGACACGGGCGCGTTCGAGCATCGCATCTTCCGCGAGATCACCGACTACCTGCGCCCAGGCGATTTGCTGGTGGCCAACCAGAGCCGCGTGCTGCCTGCACGGCTGCGCGGCGTGAAGGCCGAGACGGGCGGCCAGGTGGAGGTCTTGCTGCTGACGGCGCGCAGCGATGTCGGCCCGAACTGCTGGGAGGCGCTGGTCAAGCCGGGCAGGCGCATTCATCCGGGGCAGCGGCTCAGCTTCGGCGACGGCGCGCTGCTGGCCGAGGCGCTGGAGACGACGCCCTCCGGCGGGCGGATCATCCGGCTGACGGCGCGCGAGGGGACGGTGGCCGAGGCGGTCGAGCGGGTCGGGGTGACGCCGTTGCCGCCCTACATCCACGAGCCACTGGCCGACGCCGAGCGCTACCAGACCGTCTATGCGCGCGAGCCTGGATCCGCCGCCGCGCCGACCGCTGGCCTGCACTTCAGCACTGAGCTGCTGGAGCAGGTCGGGGCGATGGGTGTAGGCATCGCCTACGTGACGCTGCATATCGGGCTGGATACGTTTCGCCCGGTCGAGAAGGACGACCTGAGCGAGCATGTCATGCACAGCGAGGAGATCGAGCTGACGCCCGAAACCGCCGCGCGCATCAACGTGACACGCGCGGCGGGCGGGCGCATCATCGCCGTCGGCACCACCTCGGTGCGCACGCTCGAAGCGGTCGCCCAGCTCACCGCCGAGGCGGGCGCTGAGGGCGTGGTGACGCCCTATCGCGGGCGCACGCAACTCTTCATCACGCCGGGCTACCAGTTCCGGGCGGTGGATGCGATGATAACCAATTTCCATTTGCCGCGCTCGACACTGCTGGCGCTGGTCAGCGCGTTCGCCGGGCGCGAGCTGATCGCACGCGCCTATCAGGAGGCCATCGCGCGGGAGTATCGGTTCTACAGCTTCGGCGACGCCATGCTGCTGCTGTAGGGGTGAGGGCCACAGCAGGCGAGCGCGCGCGGTTGACGCGCCGCCAGACGACGCCGTATACTGGCTTGCAATGCAGCACGATGCGCGCCCAACGCGAGCGCCGAAGGGCGGCGGCATCATACCCAATTCAACTGGTTCATTGCAGTCCATCTGGGCGTCTCTCGGTCCATCTCGGAGGCTGGCATGATCGTAATGGATGGCGAGGAGTTCCTGACCGCTCAGGAAACCTGTGCGATCTTGGGGGTCAAGCCGGCGACCCTCTATGCCTATGTCAGTCGTGGACTGCTTGGCAGCTACCGCCAGGGAATGAAGCGTACCCGGCTCTATCGCCGCGATGAAGTGGAACGGCTCACCCGGCTGCGTGGACCAGACGATGATCGCTCCGCCGCCGACAGCGGCGAGGCAGACGACGCCGATGACGCCGAAGCGCATGAGGATGGCCGCGCCTGGATCCCCTATGTCTGAGGCAAGCGGCGGGGCTGGGATCATACGCCGCATCCTAACGCGCGCCTGATCCGCGCTGGCTCGACCGATGACTCGACCCGGCTGCCCCTCAGCGCATGCTACACAGGATGTCGGCCCAGGATCATCAGCATGGTTGGCGGTTGGCGCGGTGAAGCGAGCGTGAAGCGAGCGTGAAGCGAGCGTGAAGCGAGCGTGAAGCAAGGTGGCAGATGCGATGGCAGACGTATTGGAGCGACGAGTCACCTTCCCCAGCGGCGCCCGGCCACCAGTGCTGCTCGAAGGCGTCATCGCGCGGGCCAGCGCCTCAGGCGGCGCGCCCACGGCGGGCCAGCCGGTCGCGGTGCTGTGCCACCCGCAGCCGCTGACCTCCAATATGAGCGATCCCCTCACCATGCGCCTCGCCAGTGATCTCGCCGCAGCGGGCTTCATCACGCTGCGCTTCAACTTCCGTGGGGTGGGAGCCAGCGAGGGTCAGCAGACCGATGGCCGCCTGGAGCCGCTCGACCTGGCCGGCGCGGTGGAGTTCGCGCTGGCTGAGCCGGGCGCCGATCGCGAGAAGCTCTGCCTGGTCGGCCACGCCTTCGGCGCGACGGTCGCGCTGGTTTACGCCGCACACGATCCGCGCGTCAAGACGGTGGTGGCGATCAGCCCGCCGATCTTCCGTTTGACGCCGGAGTTGGCGACCTTCGAGCGACCAAAACTGTTCATCACGGGCGAGCACGACGAGGTGTCGCCGCGCCACAAGCTGGAGCCCTGGATCGAGCGCCTGCCCGCGCGCGGACTCAAGATCATCTCGGGCGCGCGTCACCTGATGCGCGGCTACGAGACAACGGCGGCTCAGGCTGTTGTACACTATCTGGTACGCTGGGCCGCAACGCCTGGTGTGTAGTTGGTGGGGTCGGCGGGTCATGGCGCCTGCCGCCGCGTGGACACGCCTCCCGGTGGGCCCGCAAGCGAGTCGGCGGCCAAATCAGCCATGTCAGCCACTAGCAGGTGAGAGTGCGCCGTGCCAAATGTAGCTAACCCGATCGTTGTCCAGGGCGACCGCACGATATTGCTCGAAGTCGACCATCCGCTGTATGCCGAGGCGCGCGATGCGCTGGCGCAGTTCGCGGAGCTGGAGAAGTCGCCCGAACACATCCACACCTATCGGTTGACGCCACTCTCGCTGTGGAACGCCGCCGCCGCCGGGCTGGCTGCCGCATCGGTGATTGCCTCACTCAACGACCTCAGCCGCTACGATCTGCCACCCAACGTAGTCGCCGACGTCCGCGATTACATCGGGCGCTATGGGCGGCTCAAGCTGCTGCGCGAGGGCGGGGATCTGGTGCTGCGCTCCGATGACATCGCCCTGATCGCGGAAGTCGCGCGCCACAAGCGCACCAGAGAATATGTGCTGGACCAGCGTGACGCCAACACGCTGACGCTGGATGCGGCGCGACGCGGGCATGTGAAGCAGGCGCTGGTGGCGATTGGCTACCCCGCCGAGGACCTGGCAGGCTACACTGACGGCGAGGCGATGCCGCTGGATGTGCGCGAGCAGACCGCGCAGGGCGAGGCGTTCGCGCTGCGTCAGTATCAACGCGACGCCGTACACGCCTTCTATGCCAACGGCTCGACTAGCGGCGGCAGCGGCGTGGTGGTGCTGCCGTGCGGCGCGGGCAAGACGGTGGTGGGCATCGGCGCGATGGCCGCGATTGGCCGCGCCACGCTGATTCTTTCGCCGAACACCATCGCCGTGCGCCAATGGATTAGCGAGATACTCGATAAGACCTCGCTGACCGCCGACCAGATCGGCGAGTATACCGGCGAGCGCAAGGACATTCGCCCCGTCACGGTGACGACCTACCAGATGCTGACCTATCGCGCCAGCGAGGATGGTGACTTCCCGCACTTTGGTCTGATGACCGGCCACGACTGGGGACTCATCATCTACGACGAGGTGCATCTGTTGCCCGCGCCGATCTTCCGCATCACGGCGGAGATTCAGGCGCGGCGGCGGCTGGGGCTGACGGCGACGCTGGTGCGCGAGGATGGCCGCGAGGCCGATGTCTTCGGGCTGATCGGGCCGAAGCGCTTCGATGTGCCCTGGCGCGAGCTGGAGCGGCAAGGCTGGATCGCCACGGCGGAGTGCCACGAGATTCGCGTCGCCTTGCCCGACGAGGATCGCCTGACCTATGCCGTCTCGGAGGAGCGCGAGAAATATCGCATGGCCGCCGAGAACCAGACCAAAATCGCCGTGACGCGCGAGCTGCTGAATCGCCACGCCGACGACCAGATCCTCATCATCGGCCAGTATCTCGACCAATTGAAGGAGCTGGCCAAGTTGCTCGATGCGCCGCTGCTGACCGGTCGCACCAACAACAGCCAGCGCGAGAAGCTCTACGATCAATTCCGCCAGGGCAAGATCAAGCGACTGGTGGTCAGCAAGGTGGCGAACTTTGCCATTGATCTGCCCGACGCCAACGTCGCCATCCAGGTCTCAGGCACGTTTGGCTCACGGCAAGAGGAGGCGCAGCGCCTGGGGCGGCTCTTGCGCCCCAAATCGGACGGGCGGCCCGCGCACTTCTACACCATCGTCACGCGCGACACCCGCGACCAGGAGTTCTCATCCAATCGCCAGCTCTTCCTGACAGAGCAGGGCTATCGCTATACCATAGACGATGCCGAGTCGCTGGGGCTGCTGCGCGCCGCCAACGAGCCGGTGCGGCTCCGCGAGCGCGAGAGCCGCTCCACCCGGCGCGCGGCGGGGCAGGCGTAGCGGTTCGCGCGGGTGGAGTTACGATCAAATCGTGCGACAGGCCGGAGAGTAGTGCTTTGGGTTCCAGAGAGCAGGGCTGCGCGAAGCTGTGGAGGCGATGGTATACTGATGGCTAACGCTGGCGGGAATGTCAGCGCATATGCAGGAGTGTCCGAGCCACAGGGGGCGGCGCACGTATGGAACATACACATATCTCCCGGGCCCAGCAACCTGAGCGCGCGATCCTGATCGGCGCATTCGCTGGATGGAATGACGCCGCCTCCGCTGCCACCTGGGCTGTCAAGTTTCTCGTCAACCAGTGGGACGCCGAGCCGTTCGCCGAGATTGATCCTGACGAGTTCTATGATTTCAGCGAGTCGCGCCCGACGGCCCGCATCTCGAGTGGCGCGCTGAAGCGCTTCAGTTGGCCGTCCAATCGCTACTACATCCACCGCGCCAGCGAGGACGAAGAGCGCCGTCGCGACGTCATCCTCTTCATCGGCGAAGAGCCACACCTGCGCTGGAAGACCTTCGCGCGCGAGCTGGTGACCTACAGCCGGCAATTGCATGTCGAAGAGATCGCGCTGCTGGGCGTCTTCTCGGCGGAGGCGCCACACACCGCGCCCGTGCGGATCTCCGGCGCCGCCAGCCGCGCCGCGACGCTGCGCCAGATGGATGCGCTGGGAGTCGACCGCGCCACCTACAGCGGGCCGACGGGCATCCTCACGGCGGTGCAGGATGTCGCTCGTCGCGAGAATGTCAGCACGACCAGCCTATGGGCGGGCGCGCCGCACTATGTCGCCGCCTCTCCCAATCTGCCGGTGGCTGAGGCGCTGCTGAGAGCACTCAACCAACTCTATCACCTCGATCTCAGCCTGAAGGATCTGGCGCGGGCCGCGCAGCGCTTCAATACGCGCGTCTCGAATCTGGTGGCCGCCGATCCCGACGTGACAGCCTACGTGCATGACCTGGAGCAGAAACTCCAACACGCCGAGGCAGGCGAGGACGTGGAGGGAGAAGGCTTCAATCCCGACCTCTCAGGCATCCACAACATCTCGCGTCTGGGCGAACTTCCCTCACCTGAGGAGGCAATTCTGGATGTCGAAGCCTATCTGCGGCGACGACGCGAGCAGAATGGCACGAATGACGCGGAATAGACTGGCCGAGATCGTCGGAAGTGGTGAAAAGCGCCTAGTCGAGCGAATACGGTGTGACTTCGTTCCGCCACGGCGCGTAACAACTAACAAGAAGGTAAGGTCTATCCGCGTCGTCACACTCCTCGTGCGATTCCTTCCGCGTGCGCGCCCCGCAAGGACCCTGACGACTGGCGACGATACCACAGCATGCCAGATTCCCCTCGCTCGCGCCCTCCAGCTCGCGCGAGCCAGGCGCAGGAGATGAACACCAGTGACATGGAGGCCAAGAGTGGACCCGTATCATCCAGTGGAGCGCCCGCAATCCGCACGCGCAAGGCAGCGTCAAAAGACGAACTCGAGCAGCGCGCGTCGCCGATCCATGCAGCCATCAGGCGGTGTGGTCTCTCCTCGTCGCGGCGAGGACGAGGCGAACCAGCGTCTCCGGGGCGGCCAGGGCGAGATGGATGACGCGCCTGAGACGGGCTACGGCGCTAGCGGCGCGCTGCGCGATCGGCTGCAATCAGGCGCGACCGCCACGGTGGCCGCGGTGACTGAGCAGATGCGTCGGGTGACGCCGCAGCTCAAGGAGCTGAACCGCCGCATGCGTGATCCGCTGGCGCGGCCCACCACCTGGATTGTCGAGCCGTCGTGGTATGAGCGCGCCCATAGCTGGTTTGCGGATCGAATGCCCTTTAGCTGGCGTGAGCGGGCGCGCCGCCGTGGCTTCTGGCGTCGGCGTGTGCTGCCGATTGTGGCGCTACTGGCCGCGCTGGCGGTCGGCCTGGGGGTCGGCGTTTTCGCGCTCAAGGCCGCTGGTCACGCGGCGGGTGCGCTGAACCTGACGCCCGCACCTGCCGCGCAAGCGACGGCTGGCGGCTCGGTGATGATCTCGCCGCTCAACAACGTCTCGACCACGCCCACGCCGCTGGGCGAGCAATATGATGTCGGCGTGTGGACATCCGATACGCTGCCACAGGGCGGCTCGGTGACCGTCTATGCGCGTGTCTCAAACAATACCCAGCCACAGTCCGGCGTCAAGGTCTACATCAGCGCGAATACGCCGCGAGGAACCCTGACCAGCAGCGCGCTGACCACTGATAGCTATGGCCTGGTCTCGTGGAAGCTCAACTATGGCAATGTCGGGAACCAGAAGCCGATCTATCTAACAGCCACAACCAGCATCGGCGGCCAGAACTATAGCGGGACGTACACCTTCGTCACCTTCGGCTGAGCGGGCGCCTCACCCCCCAACCCCCTCTCTTTGTAGGAGAGGGGGAATGTGTTGCGACGCAGATTCAGGCGGGCAAACTCGCAGGTCACGCCGTCAGTGGCAGAGGCGTCCGCGCACTGGCGGGTAGGGCCATCAATGGCGGATAATACAGGGAATGATGTATCCCGCCATGCGCCTGTGAGACGGAGAGATGCCCGTATGCCCGCCACTCCGCAGACGACCGATTCGAGCAGCCTCGCGCTGACAACGCCAGAGCGCCCGTCGCCCGCGCGCGAGATGGTCGCCATCCTCGACTACGGCTCGCAGTACTCCCGCCTGATCGCGCGGCGCGTGCGCGAGTGCCACATCTATTGCGAGCTGCTCCCTGCCAGCGTCACGCTCGACGAACTGCGGCGGCTGGGCGCGCGCGGCGTCATCCTCTCTGGCGGGCCAGATAGCGTCTACGACGAAGGCGCGCGCGCCGTCCAGCAGGCCATCCTGGAGAGCGATCTACCTGTGCTAGGCATCTGCTATGGCATGCACCTGCTGGCGCATCAGCTTGGGGGGCATGTCGAGCCGCACAAGGGGCGACGCGAGTATGGCCCGGCAGAGATCACGCTGGCGCCGGACGCGGCCAGCGCGGACGAGGCCGACCAGGCGCCGCGAACCTTCTTCGCTGGGGTCGAGGATGCGACCGGCGCGGGCATCCCCGTCTGGATGAGCCACGGCGATAGCGTCGGCGAGCTGCCGCCGGGGTTCAGCGCCATCGCGCGCTCCACCAGCGGCGCGCTGGCCGCCATGAGTGACGCGCGCGGTCGCATCGGCATCCAGTTTCATCCCGAAGTCAGCCACACCCCGCAGGGCGCGCAGATGCTCGAAAACTTCCTCTATCGCGTTTGTGGGCTGGCGCCCAACTGGACGACCGGCGCCTTCATCGAGGAGACAGTGGCACGCATCCAGGCGCAGGTCGGCGCGGAGGGCCGCGTGATCTGCGGGCTATCGGGCGGCGTTGATTCGGCGGTGGCGGCGCTGCTCGTGCATCGGGCGATCGGCGACCGGCTGACCTGCATCTTCGTGGATACCGGCTGCATGCGCGCGGGAGAGCCAGAGCAAGTCGTCGAGACGTTCCGCGCCAACCTGCGCATCCCGCTGGTCGCGGTGGACGCCAGCGAGCGCTTTCTCACGCGGCTGGCGGGCGTGACCGATCCCGAACAGAAGCGGCGCATCATCGGCGAGGAGTTCGTGCGCGTCTTCGAGGGCGAGGCGGCGAAGCTCCAGGCGCAGGGCGAGGTCGGCTTTCTGGCGCAGGGGACGCTCTACCCGGACGTGATCGAGAGCGCCAGCGCGCACGACGCCAGCGCCGCACAGAAGATTAAGACGCACCACAACGTCGGTGGGCTGCCTGAGGGCATGAAGTTCGCGCTGGTCGAGCCGCTGCGCTACCTCTTCAAGGACGAGGCGCGCGAGGTGGGGCGCGAGTTGGGCCTGCCCGAGGATTGGGTCTGGCGCCATCCGTTCCCCGGCCCTGGGCTGGCGATCCGCGTGATCGGCGAGGTGACGCGCGAGCGGCTGGATACGCTGCGCCACGCCGACGCCATCTTCATCGAGGAGCTGCGCCGCGCGGGGTTGTATCGCGAGACTGGCCAGGCCTTCGCCGTGCTGACCTCTGTCCAGAGTGTCGGTGTGATGGGCGATGGCCGCACCTACGCCAGCACGGTCGCGTTGCGCGCCGTCACCACGGGCGACTACATGACAGCGGACTGGACACGTCTGCCCTACGATCTGCTGGGCCGCGTCGCCAACCGCATCGTGAACGAAGAGCCGCGCATCAATCGCGTGGTCTACGACATCACGAGCAAGCCGCCCGCGACCATCGAATGGGAATAGCCGCGTGTCGCCGCGTGTCGCCGCTTGATCCACATGAGCCGCATGGCAAGAGAATAGAGACGCATGGGAAACGACCACTCGAACGACGATTGGGATCAATTTGACTCAGCGCATTGGAATGTCGCGTCGGATAGCGATGAGAGCGGTGCGGCTGATCGCCCATCGAGCGGCGATGAGGACGCGCACTACAGCGATGGCTTCCTGCGCCCGGCGCTGGCGGATGTGGACGACGAGGCGCCCACGACGCGCCAGGCGGGCGATGGCCGCTGGGTGACGCAGGGCGGCGTGCTGCGCTGGCAGGCCAACGACGCGCACGAATCGAGCGACGATGAGGGAACCGAGACGCCGCTGCGCGAGGCGGCGGAGTCCTCGTGGGCCGCCGATGACCTCCAATTGCCACTGGGCGCGCCGGCAGCGACCCGTCTGCGCGCCGTGCGCGCGTGGCTGGCGCGTCGCCGCCTGCGCGAGACGGAGCTGATCGGCGCGCTCCTGCTGGAGCGGCGGCGTCTGGCGGGCCACCCGGCGGATGATGACGAATCAGCGGCCATCTCGGAGCCGAGCGATCCGAATGACCCGCTGGCGCTGGCGCTGACCGAGGCGCAGGCCGCCGCTGACGAGTATGAGACGCTTCTGGCGCTGCTGGCGGAGACGCGCGCGCATGTGGGGCCGCAGTCGGCGCTGGTGGAGTATTATCTGGCCATCACCGAGCGGCTGGCGGCGCTCGCGGCCCAGCCCGCCGCGCCCGCCGACTTCGCCAGCGCCGCGCTCTTCGCTGAGATCGAGCGGCCACCCGCCAGCGGCGGGCCCACGCCACCGCAGCGCAGCGAGTGGGAGGGACGCGCGGGCGCGACGCTGGCCACCCGCAGGCGCGTGGAGCAGGTGACAGCCACCGAGCCAGACGACGACTGACACCCAGATCAACCTTTCCCCAACCCTTCTCCCATACAGAGAGGGGCTTTTGGCATTCTTTGGTCCGCTCGCAACTCGGCAAGGAATCCGCTTTGGGTGTGGGCAGGCGCCGCTGTCGTTCCGTCGCGCCGCTGGAGGCTCCCGCCGATGGCCCGCCGCCGAACGTCCGCCCGTCGCGCACGTCTTCGCCGGAGGCGCATGCTCGTGGCGCTGCTGGTCGGGGCTGCCGCGCTCTCGCTGCTCCTCGCTCCGCTGGCGGCGCTGGGGCGACAGGCGGTGGGCGCGCTGGCTGGTCAGCCGACGTTGCCCGCGCTGGCTGGCCTGTGTGTGCTTGGCGCGCTGGTTGGGGCGCCGATCCTCCACGCGTGGCCACGCATCGGGCGGTTTTTCAGCGCAACGCCAACGCTCGATGTCCTGCGCGCACTGACGCCCACACGCTTCGAGCTGGCCGTTGGCGATTGGCTGCGGACGTGCGGCTACCGCGATGTGCGCCATACGGGCGGCGCTGGCGACCTCGCGGCAGACTTGACCTGTCGTGATGCGCGCGGCGCGCGGGTGGTCGTCCAGTGCAAACGCTATCGGGCGGGCTGCGCGGTCACGTCGCCAGAGATGCAGCAATTCATTGGCATGATCTACGCCCACCACCACGCCGACTACGGCATCTATGTGACTACCTCGACCTTCACGCGCCCGGCCAGCGTGCTCGCCCAACAGCACGGCATCCGCCTGCTCGATGGCGCCGCCCTGGCTGCCCGGCTCTGATCTCAGCGCCGCTGTTGGCGAGCCGCCTGACCTGAACCATCGGGACAATGCCGGGAATCTGGTTTTTACGACCGATTTCCGCTCGGTCTACGCCACCATCCTCGAAGGCTGGCTCGGCGCGCCCGCGCAGGCCAACCTGGGCGGCGACTTCAGCTCGCAGGCCTTCATCCAGGCAGTCAGTTGAGGACGTGAACCTCATCCCACCGCTTCCCCATTGCGGCGGGAGAGGGGCTGGGTCAGTCTGTCAATTGAGGGAGCGGCGTGGTAAACTCGCTCCTGGACAGGCAGCGAGGCGGGCGGGCTGGCAGAACACTCTTCTACAATACGTGATCATTCCGCGGAAGTGAGAATGCGCAGCAATGCACACGGCTACACGGATATCCACCATCTTTGCCGTGCTGTGTCTGGGAATCAGCGCTACCCTCACCGTGGTCAATTCCTTTGTTGATCTTGAGGCTGGGCAATGTACCTCGGAGTGCTGGGTTACAAGTTACAGCGCCTCGATCTTCCTTCTGGACTTCTCGGGGGTCTTCAGCCTCATCGTGCTTGGCCTCCTGGTGGCTGTCCAAGCAGGGCGACAGCATGCGACGGCAGCTGGGATGGCGTTCCTGGCGCTCATTGCGCTGAGTATCTGGGGTGCGCTTGACATCGCCACTTTGAATGCCCTGCGTTTTGTCGTGGACCAATATCCTGTGCTCATCTGGCCACGATCAGTGGCTCCTGCCATACTACTGGCTCTCGCCCCACTCCCTGGACTGGCGCTATCGCTCAACCCTTTTCCGCATGCTTCCTCTGCGCCCGTCAGGGTCCTTGCCAGGGTTGCCCTGGCAAGCTTGCTGCTAGCCTGCGCCTCGCTCTCGTTCTTCGAACTACTCTGGAGACAACTGAACGGACCGACTGCTCCGGCAGACGCTCCCCAACTACTTGGGGCTATCGCGCTCTACGTAGTATGCTGGCTTGTGGGCGCCACTGTCCTGAGCGTAAGCCTGCTCAGACATGACGTAGCGCCAGCATCTGTGGAAAGATGGGCAGACTTGTGATGCCTGACGTACTCATGGCTGTGCTTTAGAGCTACTGTCACGCGGTTACATCACCAGCTCCAGCAGCTCTGGCTCATGCACGGCGATGCTGGCATCGAGCTGACGCGGCTCCAGGTCGGCGGGCGCGACGACCACCAGCGCGGGCGAGCCGGGCCGCAGCCCGACCAGTCGGATGAGCGCCTGCTCGCCACTGGCGCTGAAGCGCGCCTCACGCGGCGCGCCCCACTGACCCACCTGCGCCGCGCGGGCAAACGCCACGAAGCCCTGTATAAGATGCGTCAGGGCTGCCTCTGGGGTCGGTGGCTGGCGGGTCTGGGCGAGCGCGACGATGGCGCCATCCGGGCGCACAAGCGCCACCACACAGGGCCGCGCGATGGCCGCCGCCAGCGAGGCCAACGTGCGCTGCGGATCGCGCACGGGCATTTGTGAGACAGAGGACGGGGCAGAGGCGGGCGCCAGCGACGACGTGATCGGCGCACGCGCCACGCTGGGTCCAGCGGTCGGCGGACGCAGCGCGGCGGCTCCCGGCGTGGCGGCGGCCAGCCCGGTGTCGCGCTTGAGCAATGCGTCGAAGATCAGCGCGGAGACAGGCTGGGTCACGTTGCGCTCGACATGCTCTGGCATCGGCGCGGGGGTCGCCAGTTGGGCGGGAGCCGCGCACATGGCGAAGAACGCCTGCTCGCCCCGCAGGGCGCCGAAGGCGGCTGAGATCAGGTCGCCATGCTCGAACACCAGCAGTCCCATCTGGTCGCCGACCTGCGCCTGCATCGCCATATCGCGGCGCGAGAGACTGATGACCTGCGCGATCTCCAGGACATCAAAACTTGTGGCGCCTGCCTGGGCTGGCGTTTCGAGCGCCCTGCGCAGCTCGCGCTTGAGCGCCGCAAGATCGAAGGGCTTCTCCAGATAGGCGGCGACGCCGCTGCGGAAAGCCTCTTGCCGGACGCTGGGTGAGCCAAACGCGGTCATCATAATGACGCGCGTCTGCGGGCGCTGCTCGCGCAGCCAGCTCAACAGCTGGAAGCCGTCCATGCCGGGCATCTGGATGTCACTAATGACGCAGTCATAAGCGGCGTCGGCCATGCGGCGGCGCGCGTCCTCGGCGGTCAGCGCGCCATCAGCGGCGTATTGCTCGCGGCGCAGCGAGGTGACGAGGCTCCAGTTCAGATTCTCCTCGTCATCAACCACGAGCACCCGTGTCACGCGCGGCGCTCCGGTCAGTCCGCCCGAACCTGTTTGTGACATCCCCATGTTACTCACCTTCCGGCGGCGCTAGTGGGCTGGTCGCCACTTCATCCAGTCGCTCGCTGGCAACACTCTCGATCAATGGAAAGGTAATCGAAACGAGCGAGCCACGTCCCGGCGCGCTCGTCATCCGCATGCGCGCCTGATGCTGGCTGACGATGCTGCGTACCACCATCAGCCCTAGCCCCATGCCGCCGGGCTTGCTGCTCTGGCCGGGGCGCATCGCCACCTGCATGCGCTCGGTTGACATGCCCACGCCGTTGTCCTCGACCTGGATGACCGTGCGACCGTGCGGGTCGAGCCGGGCGCGCAGCGTCAGTGTGCCGCCATCTGGCATCGCCTGCAATGCGTTCATCACCAGATTGACGAGCATCTGCTGAATCAGGTCCGGGTCGGCGCGGATCGGAGCGGCGCGCGCTGTGATATGGGTGACGATCGAGATGCCACGCCGCGCGGCCTCCGGCTCAAACATTAAAGCTACGCGGTCGAGCGCCATGCTCGGCTCCAGGCGGCGCATCGGCTGCGCGCGCAGCCGCGCGACCTGCGACATCGAGGCCAGCAGGCGGCTCAGCCGGTCAATCTCGCCCGTCAGTCGCTTGACATACGCCTGCCCGGTCTCATCCAGCGCCACCGCTTCATCCAGCCCCTGTGCCAGCGCGCGCATCGCCGAGAGCGGATTGCGTACCTCGTGGACGATCAGCGACATCACGCGCTCGATGGTCGCCTGTTCTTCCTGCGCGCGCACGACGCGGATCAGTCCGGTGGGAAGCCGAAAGGTGTTGATCGTCAGCACATAGCTGGCATGGTCGAGCGTGAACGAGGCGATGCTCTGCCGCTCCAGCGCGGCGATGACCTCCTCGCCGAGCACATCATACGCGCTCTGCCCGGTCAGCGCGTCGGCGCCCGCGTCGCCCGTGAGCGCGTTGCGCTCGTCTGACGCCAGTATGCGCCAGCGCTCATCAACGACCATATAGCCCGCGTCGTCGCGGCTGCGCAACTCCTCGGCCAGTACGTCTGCCATCTGCTCGCTTCCACTCGCCACTCTAAGCCACACACCAGATTACGCGCCTGCCATGCACAAGGTATTCACTGGTCTAGACGGATGACGCGGCGCGGAGTATTCGCGAGCGGTGAGACGACCGATGAGACGACCGGTGAGACGACCGATGAGACGACCGATGAGATGGGCGATGAGATGGGCGATGAGATGGGCGAGGCGACGCTCAGTGGCGGAAGGCGGCGCCTTCGGGCGGGCGGCTGAAGAGTCCGGCGGGGGCGTTGCGCGGGACGATGACGGAGATGGCCAGCGGCGCGACGCTGAAGGTCATCGGCAGGTAGCCAATCACTTCGCCATCCACCTGCACCAGCGCCGGGCGCTTCGACTCCAGGCGCAGCCGCTGGGCGCGCTCGTAGCGCACACGTGGCCCAGCGGCGGGCAGGCGCAGCAGCGCGCGGCCCAGCACGCTGAGGCGATGGAACACGCCGCCGGAGCCGATCACGACGACATCGAGCGCGCCATCGTCGGCCACCGCACGGCGGGTGAAGGTCAGCGCGCCACCGTAGAGCCGCGTGTTGCCAATGATGACCTGGAGTGCCTGCGCGTGGCGCTTGCGCTGGCCCATCGTGATGCGGATGGTGTCTGAGTCGCGTGTCATGCTGAGCAGCACGACCGTCGTGAAGTATTCGAGCAGCTTCAGGCCAAAGCGCTTCAGCCGCCCGCGCTCGACCCGCCGCGCGACCTCGGCGTCGAAGCCGATGCCCGCCATCATCAGGAAGTAGCGCTGGCCAGCGCGGCCCAGATCAACACGGCGGCGCACGCCATGCAGCAGCGTCTCGCGCGCATCCCAGGCGCTCAGCCCAATGCCCATCTCGCGCGCCCAGACGTTGACCGTGCCGCTGGGCAGCACGCCGAGCGCGGTGCGGTAGCCCGCCAGCGCCTGGATCACGTCGTTGACAGTGCCATCGCCTCCCGCCGCAATCACCATGTCCAGCCCGGCGACGGCGGCCTCACGCGCCAGCTCGGTCGCGTGGCCCGCGCGGCGGGTCAGGCGCAACTCGGTGGGCAGCCCGCGCTCGGTCAGCCAGCGCGCCGTCTCGGCCAGCTCGCGCAGCGCCGCCGCCGACTGCGCGCCGCCAGACATGGGATTGGCAACGATACGCGCGCGGGCGGGCGGGCGCGGCGTGTACTCGAACTGATTCAGCCTGGCGTCAGTCGCAGCGGGCGCCAGCGTAGTGGAGAGCGCGAAGAAGGGCAGCCGCAGCGCAGGCTCGACGCGCGACATCATCTGCTGGAGCGTATTCGCGCGCTGTCGCAACTGCTGGCGCCAGAGCATGCCGCGCACAGCCCACGCGCTCGCTCGCGTCATCGCCTGTGTGCGAGGACGCGAGAGCGTGTCGAGCCAGGCGCTCGCGCGCTCCCAGATGCTCACCTGCGCCACCCCGTGTCATCCTGAGAAGTAGTCTGAGGAGGGATTCACCTTTCCCTCCCCTATATAATAGCGACACAAGGGCGCCTGATGTCACAGCAGCCGAGCGGGGATGAACGCCCGCGATGAGTCAACTGAGGCGCGGAACGCGGGCCAGCAGCGACGCGACGACCTCGTAAGCGCTTGTACCGAGTCGCTCGGCGACGGCCTGCGCGGTCAACTCGTCGTCGCCCTGGCGCCCGATCAGCGTCACCTCGTCGCCCTGCTCGACGCCGGGGATGTGGGTGACATCCACCATACACTGATCCATCGCCACACGTCCCAGCAGTGGAGCGCGGCGCCCGCGAATCAGCACGTCGCCCCAGTTGCGCGGCGCCCGCCGGAAGCCATCGGCATAGCCCACTGGCAGCGTAGCGATGCGGGTCGGCTGACTGGTGATATAGGTCGCGCCGTAGCTGACGCCTTCGCCTGCCGGGATCCACTTGACCTGCGCCACCAGCGTGCGGAACGCCAGCGCCGGGCTGAAGTCCTCTGGCAGGCCGACCTCGTCGGACGGCGGCAGCCCGTAGATGGCGACGCCCGCCCGCGCCATCGAATAGCGTGTTTCGGGCAGGGTCAGCAGCGCCGCGCTGTTGGCGGCATGAATGATGGGCGGCAGCGGACCATCGGCGGCCAGTGCGGCCAGCGTCGCCTCGAAGCGCTCGCGCTGGCGGCGCGCGTAGCTCTGATCGAGGCTGTCGGCGGTCGCGAAGTGGGTGAAGATGCCCTCCACCTCCAGACCCGGCAGCGCCCGCAGCGCCCGCACGAAGTCCACGATGGCGGAGGTGTCTTCCGTGCGCAGCCCCAGCCGCGCCATGCCAGTATCTACCTTGACGTGGACACGCGCCACCTGCCCCTGCTCGCGCGCGGCCTCGGCCAGCGCTCGCGCCGAGTCGAGATCGAAGACGGTGGCGCGCAGATCGAGTCGCGCCGCCTCGCGCGCCTGCCACGGCGGGGTGTAGCCAAAGACGAGCATCGGCGCCGCCACGCCTGCCTCACGCAGCGGCCGCGCCTCGCTGACCGTCGCCACGCCCAGCCACTCCGCGCCGTTGCGCAGGGCGACGCGCGCCACGCGCAGCGCGCCGTGGCCGTAGGCGTCGGCCTTCAGGCTGACCAGCAGCTTCGTCTCCGGTCCGATGATCCGCTTGACGCGCTGAGTATTGCGCGCGATGGCGCCCAGATCAATCTCCAGCCAGGTGGGCCGCTCCGGGCGCATCACCACCACGCGCCGCCAGGCCTCGCTCTGACGGTCGAGCGCGGTCGTGGCCTGCTCAGGGTACGCCATTAGCAGGGCCGTCACCCGCTCCATGCGCAGCTCTTCGGAGCCTTTGATGTAGACCATCGCGCGCTCGTCGCCCGCCAGCGCGCGGATGGCAGCGGCGGTGTCGGCGGCGGTCAGCGTGCGGATGACGCGCTCGGCGGGCATGCCCGCGGCCACGGCGGCGTCGGCGGCCAGCGCGGCCAGCGCTCCCTGCGCCACCAGCCCCTCGATGCTCCGTTCGACGATCTGGCGACCCACTTCGCGGTGCGCCTCCTCGGCAGCGTCGCCGAGCCGCAGCATATCGCCCAGCGCCGCAACCGCGCGGTCGCCCGACGCATTGGCGCAGGCGCGCAGGGCATCAAGCCCTGCCGTCGCGCTGGTGGGCGTGGCGTTGTGCGAGTCATCCAGCAGGGTCAGGCCGCCCAGCCCCGCGAACTGGCGCATGCGGCCGGGCAGCGGCGTCAGATCGCGCAGGCGAGCCAGCGCGGCGCCCTCGTCGGCGCCGAGCGCCACCGCCAGTGTCAGCGCGGCCAGCACGGCGCTGGCCCAGTGCGCGCCGATCAGGTGTGGGAAGGTCACGGTGTCGCCACGCGGCTTGCCCACCTCATCCACCGGGCGCAGGCCGAGCCGTCCCGGCCCCTCGGTTGTGATGACGGGTGGGGCGCCCTGGTAGCCCAGCAGCGGGCGCAGACCGCTGGCGTGCGGCGTGGCGCTCCACAGGCCGAAGGGGACGACGCGTGCGGCGGTGGCGCGGGCCAGCGCGGCTGAGGCGGAGTCGTCGGCGTCGAGCGCGAGCAGGCCATCGGCGGGCAGCGCGGCGGGCAGGCTCGCCAGCTCAGCCCCGAAGCGCGCCACATCGCCGAAATAGCGCAGATGTGTCGGCGCGACGTTGGTGACGATGCCCGCGTGGGGTTTGACCAGCGCGCACAACTCGGCGATCTCGCCGGGGTGGTCGGCGCCCAGCTCCACCACGGCATAGCGGTGGGCAGGCTCCAGCGTACCGATGGAGAGCGGCAGGCCGAGCAGATCGTTATAGTTGCGCCAGGAGCGAAAGGTTGGCCCCAGCAGCGACAGCGCGTCGGCCAGCGCCTCCTTGGTGGTCGTCTTGCCGACGCCGCCTGTCACGGCGATGACGGTGGGCGCCCACTCACTCAGCGCGCGGGCGGCATACGCGCGTAAGGCGGCGCGGGTATCTTCCACGGCGATGACAGTCACGCCCGCGCGCTCCAGCCGCTCGAAGACGCCAGGGCTGCGCTCCTCCATCGCGGCGCGCCGCTCCTGGGCGATCAGCGCCGCCGCCGCGCCCTGCTCCGCCGCAGCCTCGACGAAGTCATGGCCATCGCCGTGCAGGCCGCGCACAGCGACGAAGACCTCGCCCGGCTCGACCTGTCGCGAATCATGCGCGAAGCCGCTGTACGTCGTGCGCGCTCCCTGCGTCAGCGCCGCCCCATCCGTCGCGGCCAGAAGCAGATCCAGAGGAATCATGCGCGTTCCTTCGGTGATGTGAGTTGTGCGCTCACGACGCGAATACACCAGCGGCATCGGCATCGGCACGATGGCGCGCTCGCCGCGACTCGCGTTGTCCACCTGCGCGCCTAGTCAGCCGTCTCCGTCTCGCTCTCGGTGTCCTCGCCTGGGGCAGAGCCGGCCGGATCGCCGATGATGGCGAGCGTGTCGCCCTGGTTGACGGTCTGCCCCTTCGTCACGTTGACGCGCTTGACGACGCCCGCGCGCGGAGTGGCCAGATCATTTTCCATCTTCATCGCTTCCAGCACGACAACCGCCTGGCCACGCGCGACCTCCTGCCCTTCCTGGGCCAGCACGTTCGAGACCAGACCCGGCATCGGCGCGCGGATGATGGCGTCGCCGGAGTGGCGCGCGGCGCCCGCCAGGCGACCGAGCGCCTGCGTGCGCTCATCGCGCAGGGTCACGGTGTAGGTGCGCGCGCCAACCGTCACCTCATATGCCTGCGCGCCCTCGTCATCCGCGCCATCGGGCGTCGCGACGGCGCGGGCGTAGATGTCATATGACTGGTCGCCCAGCAGCAGGCTGTAGTGGCCCGCTGTGTCGGCGCCGCCCGCCGCCGCGCGCACGGCAGCGGTCACGACGCGCCAGTCGAGCGGCGTGACCACGCCATCCACGTTCGCCTGGGGCGCCGCGTCGCCAGATTCGCCCATCTCGACGCTGATCTCACGCTCGTCTACCGTGACGAGGTATCGCATACCGTGTTTGCTCCTGCGCGCGATTCGCGCTCTATGATGACGTTCACTGTGCGGTTGGATCGCTACGGCCCATAGGTGATGGGCGTCTGTGCGCTACCGCCATCGCTCACCAGAATGACGGCGTAGGACTGCCCCTGGGTCGCCGAGCAGAAGAGCGTCACCGAGAGCGTCGCCTTGGCGCCCGGCTGGATCGCGCCGCTGCTGGGGTTGACCGCCAGCGCATCGGCTTGCGAGGGCGTCGCCTGATAGGTCAGCTTGGCGCTGCCCGTGTTGGTGATGCTCAGGTTCTGCGAGACGCCGCAGGCGTTGAATGCCAGTTTGGAGGTCGAGACCGCCAGCACTGGCCCCGACGTGACCATCAACTTGATGGGCGTAGACGACTCGCCTGTGGCGGCGTTGACGACCAGAGCGGCGCTGTAGCTTCCGGGCGAAACGCCATCGGGGCGCGCCGTGACTGTGACGGTGGTGTGCGCGCCCTTGGCGAGCGTGCCGCTGGTCGGGCTGACCGATACCCAGCCCAGCGTCATCGTCGCGCTCCAGGTGACGGCGCCGCTGCCAGTGTTGGTCAGCGTCACGGGGGTCGCGCCGCTGCCGTTGGTGGTCGCGTTGACGGTGATGGCGCTGGGCGCGAACGAGATCGGCGCGGGCGCCCCCGGAATCTGCAAGTTGGGCGCGACCTTCTGGATCTGGCCCGCCACGACAGCGCACGCATGGGTCACGCACAGGTCAGGGCGAGCGACCGAGAGGCCTGCCAGCTCTACTAGCGCCATCGCGCCCAGAATCAGGATCACCAGCGTACCCGCGCTCAACTTGCGCCCGATGCGCGCGATGGAGTGGCCGCGCGTCCAGACCTTCTGATCCTCCATCGAGTCGTGGAACTCGTCAATGTCGGCTCGTCTGGTAGACTTGCGCGGACGAGCCGCGCCGTCGGCCAGCGCGTATGGGTCGCCCGCGAGGTCGGCATCCCAGGCGCGGGCCGACTCCGCGCCACCCCAGCCGGTTCCGCGACGGCCAGCGCCAGGTCTTTCCGCCGCCCCATCCAGCGCATCGCTTCTGGCTCCCAGGGCGTCTGATTCGGCTGGCCATGCGGGCGCGTTCGACTCGGCGAAGGGGTCGCCAAAGGACTCCTCGAAGGGATCGTGGCGATGATGGGCACTCTCGTCGGTCAGCAGATCCTGCCAGTCTTGCGGCAAGTTGGCCTTGAGCGCGGGATCGGTGAGCCGGGGCAGGCCCAGTGAGGTCGGCGAGAAGACTCCCGATTGCGCCGCCGGATCGCGCACGGCGGGGAGTCGCTGCGAGAGGCGTCGCACACTGGCGCCAAGTTGGGCGTCGGATGGATCGAGCGGCATGAGGCCGCTGGCCGCGTAGCGATCGCCTAGATGATCGCTCGTGTCGCCAAAGCCGCTCAGATCACTCAGATCACTCAGATCATCGTCCAGCGCGCCGCTGGGCAGGCTGCGCAGGCGCGGCGCGGTGATCGGCTGGCCGCCGCCATCGAACAGATCGCCGCTGGCGAGATCGCCGCTGGCGCCGAGCGGGAACTGGGGCGCAGGCACACGCATCGTCGGTGGCTCGGCGGATGGCGCAGGCACATGCATGGTGGGCGGCTCCAGCGTCATCGTCGGTGGCTCCAGCGGCTGCGAGGCGGCTGGATTCATCAACAAGCCACCGCCGAGCGCCGCGCCGCCGTCCTCCATCGTGCCATCCACCATGTCGCCAAGCATGCCGTGCAGCGCGCCAGGGGTCGCGGGTGGCGCGCCAAAGACTGGCGCGATGGCTGGCTGGCCGGGCATCGCTCCTGGTGAGGGCATACCCGGCATGTTGAAAGCGCCTGCGGAGATGGGGGTGGATGGCATCGCCTGCCATTGTGGCTGCGCCCTGGGCTGCGAGGCCGCGAGGCCGCCTTGCGCCGCCGCCTGGCGCAGAGTGGTCTCGATGGCCTGACCAACCTGCACGGCAGAGGCGAAGCGGTCTTCCGGGCGCCTGGCCATCGCCTGCGCGACCACGGGATCGAGCGCGGCGATCGCGGGAGCGAGCGGCGGCTGCTGCTGGCTCAGCCGGGGCGGCGACTGCTGCTGGGCGGCGGCGATCAGGTCGGCGAGCTTGTTGGCGTGGAAGGGCGAGTGGCCCGCGAGCGAGTGGAAGAGCGTCGCGCCGAGGCTGTAGATGTCGCCCGCCTGCGAGATCTGTCCGCCGAAGACCTCTGGCGCGAGATATTCGAAGGCCTCGACGCCAGAGCCAGACCAGCTTGGGTCGAGGCTATGCACATCCCACAGCAGCCCGAAGTCGCCCAGCAGGACGTGGCGTCCCTCGTGCAGATAGACATTGCTGGGCTTGAGGTTGCCATGCACGACGCCCAGGCTGTGTGCGTAGCTCAACGCGCCGCAGAGCTGCTGGAAGAATGGCCCCACATCAGCGGCGCCCAGACGCCCCCCCTGGTTGATCCAGTCGGCGAGCGTGCCAGCCGCGACGTAGGGGGTGACGAGGTAGAGGCGCTCGTTCTCCTCGCCGTGGGCCACCAGCGGCAGGATGTGCGGATGGTTGGCCAGGCGGGCGGAAGCCTCGGTGACATAGGCGAAGTTGTGCGCGAAGCCCGGCTGGCGCGCGAACTCTTTGTAGATGACCTTGACGATCACCTCGCGCCCGCCGCCTGCCGCCTGCTTCGCGCGGTAGACCTCGGCAACGCCTCCGCTGCCGATCTCTTCTACCAGTTGGTAGCCGCCGAACACACGGCCCCGCAGCTCACCCATGCCGCCTCCTCGTGGCGCGCTCGTTGGCTCGCTCCGTGTCTCGCCCCGTGTCTCGCCCCGTGTCTCGCTCTGCCGGAGTGGCCGACGCTGACCATCCCCAGAGATTGCGCCCTGGGGTGATGGGCCATATGGAGTTGAACGCGCCAGCATCGCGGCTCGTCACGCTATTCCGCCCGTCTGTTCTCAATAGCCAATGTTGTGCTGGAGCGCATAGAGCATCGTGTCATTCGCCACGTAGACCTGACACGCGCCCTCACCCGAATGCTCTTTCAGCAGCGCGATGGCATACTTGGCTGGCCCGCTGCCCGCGCCCGCCGCGTCGTCGGGGGCGATGCCGATCCACCATGTCTCCGGGTTGGCCTGATCGGTCTGCGCCGTGCCAGTCTTGCCGCCCATGTGCGCGGGCGAGTTGTAGACGAAGTAGCCGTTGTGCGGCCCCAGCCCGGCCGAGCCGGTGCCGTACTGCGAGACGGCCCACATCGCCTGGCGCACCGCCTGGGCCGTCTCAGGCCGCAAGACCTGATCGTAGACCGTCGGCGCGGTGGGCAGTACGCTGCTGGCGCTGACATCATGCGGCACGGTCTTCAGCCCGATGTGCGGCGTGTAGAGGTAGCCATTCGCCGCGACCGTGCTGGCGACCGTCGCCATCGTTAGCGGCGAGATCAGCAGTTGCCCCTGGCCGAAGCCGCTCTCCGCCAGCAGATTCGGCCCGAACTGTGTGGGTTGGCCGTTCGTCAGCGCGTTGAACGCCTGGCTCTGGTTGGAAGGCGCGTCGAAGCCCACGTCTTTGACCTGCGGCATGCCCGCGCCGGGCGTCGAGACGCCAAACGCGCGCGCGTATTGCAGCCACTTGTCGGCGCCGAGCTGCGTCGCCAGCCGCGCATAGACCGTGTTGTCGCTGTAGGCATAGGAGTCCTGCACGGTCAACGGGAACTGCGCGTTCTGCCACTGGCCGTTCAGGTAGTCCACCCAGTCAATGTGTTCGCCGTTGGCGACGAAGTGGGTCGCGTCCTCTTTCGAGTAGGTCGAGGTCAGTGAGGTCACGCCCTCGTTGATAGCCGCGCCGAGCGTCACCGTCTTGAAGGTCGAGCCGGGATCATACAAACCCTGCGACGCGCGGTTGAGCAGCGGGAAGCTTGGATCATTTTGCAACTGCTGGAAGTAGCCAGAATCGTTGATCTTATTGGCGTCGAAGTATGGGCGGCTGACCATCGCCAGAATCTCGCCGTTGTTGGGATTTTCGACCACGATTGCGCCCGGCGGGTTGCTGCCATCGGGCTGGCAGACGCCGCCAAACAGCGCCGACGAGTTGTAGATCTGGTTGATGTACTTCTGGAGGCGGTCGTCAATCGTCAGATAAATGTTCTGGCCGTACTGCGGCTTATGCAGCAGGTGATTGGTGACCTGCTGCACGGTCACACCCGACTGCGCGCCAGAAAGCTCATCGTCGTAGGTGGCTTCGATGCCCGCCGTGCCATATTTGTAGCTGAAGTAGCCAATCAGCGGCGAGAGCGTTGGGTCGGCGTAGACGCGACGATAGCCGCAGGAGGCGTTGGGGTCTTGAACCGACCACGCCAGCTTGACGCCGTTGCGGTCGTAGATCGTGCCGCGCACGGCCGCGTCGTAGGGCGGGCAGTGGCCGTTAGCGTTGTAGGTTTCGCTCTCGGCGAGCACCGGGCCATCGAAGAAGGCGTGGTCACTGACCTGTACATACGCGGCGACCGCGCTGATGATCAGCAGCAGGGCAAGAAAGATATTGGTCAGGCGACGCACAGCGGCGCCAATGGTGTTGTTCATGCGTTCATGCTCGCGGCTGCTCCCAGCTCTCGATGTCTGGCGGCGCATCCACTGCGCGGCGCAAACAGGCTCTGTGTCGCGGCTGCGAACGCTGGTGGCGCGCGAATAGTCAGCCGCTTGCGGCCCCTGAGGCAGTGTAGCATCGGGCGTTTGGGCTGTCAAAACGGCTGGGCCTGATCTCGCCGAGTTGTGAGGTCTTCACACTTTGCGTGGTAGCATACCGGCAGAAGGCAGGCGGGGCGCGCCCCCACCCCCAGCCCACACAGCAGCGACAATACGATGAGGAGTTCAGCGAGATGCCGCGCGCGACCGTTCGTATTCGGGTGCCATTCGTGGATGTGGACAGCAGTGAGCGCATCCATTTCACCGCTGTCATGCGCTACTGGGAGGTCGCCGAGCATGCGCTGATGCGCAGCCTGGGGCTGCCCTACGCCACAGCGCTGCAAGAGGTGGCCTTCCCGCGCGTACACGTATCCGCTGACTTCAAGGGCGCCATCGGCTTCGACGACGAGCTGGATGTGGAGGCGCGCATCGAGCGC
Organism: Ktedonobacterales bacterium; assembly: GCA_025935235.1. Taxonomy (GTDB): domain Bacteria; phylum Chloroflexota; class Ktedonobacteria; order Ktedonobacterales; family JADMIN01; genus JAKAIY01. The sequence continues at coordinate 23,879 of JAICVT010000011.1, forward strand.
GTTGGCTCGACCTCGTGGACCATCGCCTTCACCGCACGCCCCGCCGACGCTGGAGACGAGGCGCCCGCGCTGGCCGTGGGCCGCATGACCGTGGTGGCGATGGATCGCGCCACCCAGCGCCCCGCGCCGCTGCCCGCCGACCTGCGCCGCGCCCTGACCAGCGAGGACGCGCCCGCGCCCCGCCCGTGACTCCAAAACGGCGCAAGTGGCCAAAAATCAAACACCCCCTGTCCCTGGTGGGAGAGGGGGCTGCGGGGTGAGGTCAGCCAGCGGTGACGTTGGCCGTTTCCAGTACGGGAACCTCTTGCGTGCAGTAGGCGCAGCGTGTCGCGCCCAGAGGAATGTCGCTGATGCAGTAGGGGCATTGACGGGTGGTTGGCGCGCCGGGAGCCTCTTCCTTCTTGTGGGCCATCAGATAGTTGATCGGCTTAACGACAAAGAAGAAGATGATCGCCGCCAGGATGAGGAAGCTGATGATCGCGGTGATGAAGGCGCCAAAGAGGAACTTGCCTCCGTTGACGTTCACAATCCACATGTTGGAGAAGTCAGGCTTGCCACCAAACGCGGCAAGCAACGGCGAGATGATGTCGTTGACGAACGCGGTCACGACGGCGCCAAACGCCGCGCCGATGACCACTGCGATGGCCAGGTCGATCACGTTGCCGCGCAGAATGAATGCCTTGAACTCGTCCATCACGCTTTTCACGAGCAGCCCCCTATCGCCGTGCGCCTGAGCGAACCCGACGCTCAGGCCCGTGGAAATTGTCCAGGCCACAAGCGGCCTGACGCCTGGGTGACGCGCGTCCGGGGTGAGTAGATAGGACTATGCTACCATAGACGTTTCTACCGAACAAGGGGACACAATATCTGGTGGAATGCAGCGACGACCGTTCGTGGCGGGGTCGAGTGTGCCTGCAAAGCGACGAGGAATCGTCAGGCGTTCGCTGGCTGAAGGATCAGCGGCGCGCCGCAATA
>JAICVT010000603.1 GCA_025935235.1 Ktedonobacterales bacterium
CGCCGCCCGCTCGCCAGCGCCTCCAGCGAGCCAAACGGCTTGCCGTAGAAGATGGCTCCATCTTCGAGCGCCAGCGCCGCGACCAGGTCGCTCATCTCATGCTCCACAATCATCCTCCTCGTCGTCAGATAGCCAGCGATTGAAATCGCGCCTGAAGGCGGCTGCGGCCGCCACAAGACCCGCCTGCGCGGGTCCAAGATCAGCATCCATCCAGGCGTGGCTTCATTCGCCAGCCGTCTCGCCGGCGTCGTAGACCTTGCGGCCAGCGAGCCACGTCTGGCGCACACGTCCGCGCAGCCGCAGGCCCGCCAGCGGCGTATTCTTGCCCAGTGAGGCGAAGCGCGCCGGGTCCACCGTCCACTGCTCCTCCGGGTCGAAGATCACCAGGTCAGCCGGAGCGCCTGGCTCCAGCGTGCCCGCGTCCAGCCCCCAGGCATGCGCGGGGCGCACGGTCAGCGCGGCGACTAGCGTCGCCAGCGGCAGCTTGCCCGTGTGGACGAGCGCCAGCAGCGCGGCCAGCGCGGTCTCGAAGCCAGTGATGCCAAACGCCGCCTCGCCAAACTCGCCGTCTTTATCCACCTGCGTGTGCGGCGCGTGATCGGTGGCGATGGCGTCAATCGTGCCGTCGAGCAACCCCGCCAGCAGCGCCGCGCAGTCCGCCGCCGTGCGCAGTGGCGGATTGACCTTGGCGTTGGCGTCGTAGCGCGGGCCAGCGGGCAGCGGCTCGCCAGTCAGCGCGGCCAGCGCCTCCGCCAGTGGGCCAGTGCGCTCGCCCGCCACCCAGTCATCGGTCAGCAGCAGGTGATGCGGCGTGACCTCCGCCGTGACGGGCTGCCCGTCCCGCTTGGCCGCGCGCACCAACTCGACCGCGCCCGCGACGCTGAGGTGGGCGACGTGGTAGCGGGCGCCCGTCGCGCGTACCAGCTCCAGATCGCGCGCCAGCATCACCACCTCACCCGCAGCGGGCCAGCCCTTCAGGCCGAGCCGGGTCGCGGCGGCGCCTTCGTGCATCACGCCCGCGCCCACCAGTTCCTCATCCTGGCAATGCTCCACAATCGGCAGGCCCAGCGGCGCGGCGTACTCCAGCGCGTGGCGCATCACCTTGCCGCTGCTGACCGGGCGCCCATCGTCTGAGAAGGCGACCACACCCGCCTCAGCCAGCTCGCCCATCTCGCTCAACTCTGCGCCCTGCTCGCCCTTGCTGATCGCCGCGATCACCCGCACATGCGTGTCGGCCTCGGTGGCGGCGCGCTGCACGAACTCGACCGTGGCGCGCGAGTCTATCACGGGATGGGTATTGGGCATGGCGCAGATCGTCGTGAAGCCGCCACGCGCCGCCGCGCGGCTGCCGGTCTGAATCGTCTCTTTGGCCTCGAAGCCTGGCTCACGCAGGTGCGCGTGCAGGTCTACGAAGCCCGGCGCCACCACCCAACCCACTGGCAGATACACCTCGCGGGCGGGACGACCCTCAGCCACCAGCCTGCCCAGCGCGCGGGTCACGTCTGGCCCCAGCAGCGCGTCGGCGCCAAAGCCACTGGCCAGCCCGCACGCGAGGATGCGTCCATCGCTGATGACGACCGCGCCCGGCCCATCCATCGCCCGCGCCGGATCAATCA
>JAICVT010000485.1 GCA_025935235.1 Ktedonobacterales bacterium
AACCTTCCATGACCCTTCCAGCGAGGCGGCTGCTGGCGGCCTCTGACGCGCCAGATGGAGGGAGAGTAGCAGGATGCTCGAAGCGCGCATCATCGAAGCTGTGCGAGCCATCGTCGGGCCGGAGGGCGTCTTCACCGCCGAGGAACAGATACGCACCTACGAATCGGATGGCCTGGCGGCGCTGCGCCAGAAGCCCGAGCTGGTCGTGCTGCCCACTACCACGGAGCAGGTCGCGGCGCTGGTCAAGCTGTGCTACGACGAGAAGATACCCTTCGCGCCGCGCGGCTCTGGCACGGGGCTATCGGGCGGGGCGCTACCCTCGCCGGGCTGCATCGTCATCGCGCTCTCACGCATGCGCGAGATCCTCTCGATTGATCTGGAGAACCAGCGCGCGGTCGTGCAGCCGGGCGTCATCAACCTCTGGGTGACGCAGCGCGTCGCACCGCAGGGCTACTACTATGCGCCCGACCCCTCCAGCCAGCAGGTCTGCTCGATTGGCGGCAACATCGCCGAGAACTCCGGCGGCGCGCACTGCCTGAAGTATGGCTTCACCGTCAATCATGTGCTGGCGATGCGTGTCGTGCTGCCGACTGGCGAGATTGTGGACATCGGCGGCCCGGCGCTCGATAGCCCCGGCTTCGACCTGCCCGGCATCTTCGTCGGCTCCGAGGGGACGCTGGCCATCGCCACCGAGATCACGCTGCGGCTGATGCGCAAGCCCGAAACGGTGCAGACAGTGCTGGCGGCCTTCCACCACACCGATGCGGCGGGCGAGGCCGTGTCGGGCATCATCGGGTCGGGCATCATCCCCGCCGCCATCGAGATGATGGATCGGCTGGCCATCGAAGCAGCGGAAGCGGCTGTCCACGCCAACTATCCCGATACCAACGCCGTGCTGATCGTGGAGCTGGATGGCTGCGCGCCGGAGGTGGCGGAGCAGCTTGCGCAAGTGGAGGAGATCTGCCGCAAGCTGGATTGCGTGGAGTTCCGCCTGGCGAAGAGCGACGAAGAGCGCGCGCTGATGTGGAAAGGGCGCAAGGCCGCCTTCGCCGCCGTCGGGCGCATCAGCCCAAACTACATCGTGCAGGATGGCGTCATCCCGCGCACGGCGCTCTCCGAGACGCTGCGCGAGATCGAGGCGCTGGCCAGCCAGTACAACGTGCGCGTGGCGAATGTCTTCCACGCGGGCGACGGCAACCTGCACCCGCTGGTGCTCTACGATGAGCGCGAGGCGGGGGCCGCGGAACACGCCGAGCTTGTGGCAGGCGAGATTCTGCGTGTCTGCGTGGCGCACGGCGGCAGCATCACGGGCGAGCATGGCGTCGGGGCCGACAAGAAGGCCTACATGGAAGTCATGTTTGGCCCTGATGATCTGGCGACGCATCAACTGATCCGCTGTGCCATCAATCCCGATAACCTGTGCAATCCAGGCAAGGTCTATCCCACGCCGCGGCTGTGTGGCGAGACGCCAGGCCACTACCAGCCGCATCCGGTGGAGCTGGCCGGGCTGGGCGAGCGCTTCTGAGGATGCGCTGATTCGGCGCCGATGGCTGGCGATTGAAATCGCGCCTGGGAGGCCTACGGCCACGAAGTCCGCCTGCGCGGACTGGGAGCCGGATTGCGGACCTGCGCAGGCGGGTCTTGTGGCGGGCCGCCGCGCTGCCCGAAACTGAGCATCACCAAGCAAGGAGACGGGTTCGATGGACGTGACAGCGGAGGCGCTGGAGTCGGCGCTGGCGCGGATCGCGCCCCACACGCGCCCGGCCAGCGCGGACGACGCCGTGCTGGGCGCGCAGCCGCGCGTGGTGGTCGAGCCGGAGAGTGAGGAACAGGTCGCGGACGTGCTGCGCTATGCCAACGGCGCCGGGCTGGCGGTCATCCCGCGCGGGGGCGGCTCACAACTCGCGCTGGGCAACCCGCCGCGCCGCGCTGACATCATCCTCAGCATGGCGCGCATGAACCAGCTCGTGGAGCATGCGCCGCACGACCTGACCGTCTCGGCGCAGGCGGGCATGCGGCTGGCCGACCTCCAGCGCACCCTCGGCGGCGCGCGGCAATGGCTGGCGAATGACGCCCTGCTGGACCCCGCCGCCACCCTCGGCGGCCTCATCGCCACCAATGCCAGCGGCTCGCGGCGGCTACGCTATGGCGGCGTGCGCGACCAGATCATCGGCGTGCGCGTGGCGCTGGCGGATGGAACGATCGCGCGCGGCGGCGGCAAGGTCGTCAAGAATGTGGCGGGCTACGACCTGCCCAAGCTCTACACCGGCGCGCTGGGCAGCCTCGGCGTCATCCTCACCGCCAATTTCCGGCTCTATCCGCTGCCGCTCTTCAGCGCCACGGCCACGCTCGCAGCCGCCGACCCAGGCGCGCTCGCCGCCGTCGTGGGGCGCATCCTGGCGCAGCCGCTGACCCCCTCGTCGCTCGACATCTTCTCACCCGCAGCGCCGGGCGAGCCGTACATGCTGGCGGCGCGCTTCGAGAGCGGCGTGCAAGCGGCGGTGGAGACGCAGACGCGCTTGGTGAGCGCTGCGCCGATCGCCGAGGGCGCCCAGCGGCGCGACATCCTCAGCGGCGAGGATGAGGCGCGCTTCTGGCGCGAGGCCAGCGCGCGTTGGCCGCTGGCGCAGGCTACGAGCGCCACGACGGCCACCATCAAGGCCAGCCTGCCGATCACCGCCGTGGCCGACTGGCTGGCCGCGTTGGAGGCCGCGTGCGCCGATGGCGGGCTGGAGGAGCGCTGGCGAGCGCACGC
>JAICVT010000147.1 GCA_025935235.1 Ktedonobacterales bacterium
CATAGTTGCTGGTGCTGTTGAGCAGCCCACGAAAGCTGACCACCTCCGTCACCGGCAGCGAAAACTCCATCATGTTGATGATCGGCGTGCCGTCCATGACGGTGGACTCGAACCGTAGCCCCAGCCCGCGCTCCGCCGCCAGGGCCCGCAACTCGCGCAGCCCATGCGCGATTGGCCCCTTGTTGGCCGTGGCGACATGCTTGCCCGCTCGCAGCGCCGCCCGCGCATGGTCGAGCGCGGGCTGGCCGTCGGCGGGGTTGAGCGTGGTGATCTCGACCAGCAGATCCGCCGGGCAGGTCGCGGCAAAGGTGAGGCCGTCGCCGCTGAACGGCTGCGCGCCCTCCGGCGCCTGGCGCTCGCCCGGCGCGGACCCCGGCCAGCCACTGGCCGCCACCACTGCGGGCGCCAGCCCGGCGGGCGCCGTCCAGCCGCCCGCGCGCCGCGTAAAGGCGCCACTGATCGTAATCGTCAGGTCGTGCTCGCGGCGCAGCGCCTCATCTTTGGCCGCCAGCAGCGTGATGAGCCGCGTCCCGACATTGCCGCAGCCCAGCAGCGCGATGCGCATCTCCATTCGAATCACCCTCTCCGATTCCCAGCCCGCGCAGGCGGGCTTGGCGGCCGCAGGCCACGTAGCTGCGGGTTTACCCGCCCGTACTCTTGTGGCGCCATGCGATTGCCCGATCAGCACGTTAACCGCTATTACCCGCTCATCGGAACAATCTCACCGGAACTGCGAAAGAAAGCGCAGGTCGTTCTCCGAGAAGAGCCGGATGTCCTCGACGCCGTAGCGCAGCATGGCGATGCGCTCGATGCCCAGCCCGAACGCGAAACCGCGATAGATCGCTGGATCGTAGCCGACGCCGCGCAGCACCTTCGGATGCACCATGCCAGAGCCGCCCATCTCCAGCCAGCCGCTATATTTGCAGATGCGGCAGCCCGCGCCGTCGCAGTTGATGCAGTCCATGTCGAACTCGGCGCTCGGCTCGGTGAATGGGAAGTAGCTGGGGCGGAAGCGAATCTTGCGGTTCGCGCCGAACATCTCGTGGGCGAAGCGCTCGACCACCCCGCGCAGATCAGACATCGTGCAGGTCTCGTCTATCAGCAGCCCCTCGACCTGATGGAAGACCGCCTCATGGCTGGCGTCGGTCGCCTCCGAGCGATAGACCTTGCCCGGCACGATGGCCCGCACGGGCGGGCGCATGCGCTCCATGATGCGAATCTGGTTCGGCGAGGTCTGCGTGCGCAGCAAAATCTGCCCCGGCAGCACCCAGAAGGTATCCTGCATGTCGCGCGCGGGGTGATCCTGCGGGATGTTGAGCGCCTGGAAGTTGTAATAGTCCGTCTCGACCTCCGGCCCCTGGAAGGTCTGGAAGCCCATCCGCTCGAAGATCTCGGCGATCTGGCGCGTCGTGCGCGTCAGCGGATGCATGTGGCCGCGCGTGATGGGCCGCCCGGGCAGCGTCACATCGAGCTGCTCGCGCTCCAGCGCGGCGGCGCGCTCCTGGGCGCGCAGCTCACCACGCCGCGTCTCGGCGAGCCCTTCCAGCTCGACCTTGACCAGATTGGCCGCCTGGCCCACCTGCTTGCGCTGGTCGCCGGGCAGCCGACCCAGCCCCTTCAGGATGGCGCTCAGCTCGCCGCGCTCGCGTCCCAGATAGCGTAGGCGCCACTCATCCAACCCATCCGTTGTCTCGATGGTCGCCAGCTCGGCGACCGCCCGCTCGCGAAGCGCCGCGAGTTGCTGCTCTTCCTCGGTCATGGCGCCACTCTCCCGCCCAATGGCTCGATCTCGCAGGCAAGACACTCCGCGAGAACATCGCAAGAAACACAAAACGGCGGCCTCGTCAGGGACGAAGCCGCCGATACGCTCCGTGGTACCACCCACTTTGGGCGCGCCAGCCCGATGAGGGGCGCGCTCCACTCTCAGCGTCCGCTATCGGTGGACCACCGTGACGCCTACCACGCCGCATGGATTCATGCTTGATGCGCGCTTCAGCCGTCAGGCTCAGGAGTGAACTTCCGCCGTCGCTCGTCGCGCTGGGGCTTGCAGTCGGTGGCCCCGGCTCCCTGCTGCGCGAGCGCCGATGTACTCTCTCCCTCGACGCCTTCGGTATGCGGTTGTGGGTTGTCTTTTCCGGAACCTCACCCCAGCCCCTCTCCCTGTGGGTGAGGGGAGCTTCGGATTCCCCCTCCCCGCGGGAGAGAGGGTCAGGGGGCGTCGTTCCGCTCGTGTGCGCGACGTTGTCGCGCTGCCTCAAACAATATCACACTTTGGCCTCCTCGTCCTGAGCCGTTTTCAAGCGCGTGAAGTTCTCGCTGCGTTGATGAGTTACAGCGTCTCAACGCGATTCGCGCGGCGAGGCGCGCATCGCCCCACGTGGGCTACGAGACACTCGCGGCAAACGACTTCTGTGAGAGCGAGCGGGAAAGCCACTAGATCGGCGACAAATACCGGCGTATCGGTCTGGGAGACGCCGCCCCCAGTGGCGCCATGTAGCCTGGTTGGATGGTACGTCAGTCGCTACCACAACACTCTTCCTGGGGCGGGCGCCGCCAGTGTGGTGGCGTCCCCGAGGTAGCCGCAGTACGCTGCATCAGGCGCGGCCTGCAACCCTTCGTCCGCCGCGACATTCGCAAGTTCATCTACCCGCTGACCTTCTTCATCCTCTGCGCCCTTAACACACGAGGTCAATGACTTTATGGACATATGGCGAGCGCGTGTTACAGTCTCTGTATCGGCGCGTGGCGGGCGCATCGGCGCGCCCAGCACGCTTGCGCGGCTGACATCCGGCCCTGTAGCGCGTCCAATGTAGCGCGCAGCTCAATGAGTTGCGCAGCTCAGCCCAGTGGAGGATATGGCCCGTGACATCGGCTGAGGCGTTGACACGGATTAGTGTCGTGCCGCATTTTTCACGACTTCATGAGTGGATCGCCCTGGAGGAGGGCTATTACCAGCAGGAAGGGTTGGAGCCTGAGATTTTGCCCGAGGTGATGCACGCCGTTTCAAGCCACACCGGCGATAGCTACGGCAGCCGCCCTCAGGACATCCCGTTCGTGCGCCAGCAGAAGGTGGCGAACTCCGCCTGCGAGTGGGGCACGGCCTGCAACGCAGGCGCGGGCATGGGCAAACTCGTGCCCGACCTCTACACCGTCGGTCGCTACGCCATCTTCGTCAAGCCAGACTCAACCATCTCCCGGCTGGTTGATTTGCGCGACGTGCCGGTGGGCGTTGGCATGATGGCGGGCAGCCACTTCACCGCGCTGCATACGCTGAGTCAGGCGCTCCCACGCGACCACATCAATCTGACGCACACAGGCGGACCGGGCACGCGGCTTGTCGCGCTGCTCAACGGCGAGATCGAGGCGGCGAACCTGCTCGACCCGGAGATCGCTATCGCCGAAGCCAGGGGGCTAAGCAAACTGGCGCAGGGCGCGTTCCGCATGACGTTCTGGGTCGCGCCCGATATGACGCCCGACGTGCTGGCCGCCTACTTCCGCGCGCTGAAGAGAGCGGATGACGCGCTCAGCCAGCGCCCGCAGGCCTACCTCGGCCTGTGGGAGCGCAACGTGCCACCCGCGCTGAAGGGCGACTACGACTACACCACCTTCGGCCTGGGCGAGAAGTTCATCTTCGAGCCTTACGACGAGGCGATGTTCCAGGAAGCGATCGGCTTCGCCAAGCAGTGGGGTCTTGACGACCACGTCAAGGAGAGCCGCTACAGCCAACTCATCGTGACTGCCGGCCTCTGAGCCGGACGGTCAAGACGAAGGGTCAAACCGGACTGTCAAACAGGCGGGCGTCGCGGCTGGGAAGGGGTTACTGCTCCAGCCGCAGCGCTCGTTTGGCGTTCTCCAGCATGATCTTCTTGACCACGGCAGCCGGGAAGTCATAGGCGGCAAACTCGGCTTGCCAGCGCTCGATGGTCAGCAGCGGCCAGTCGGTGCCAAAGAGCATCTTATCCTGAAGCACGGTGCGCGCATACTGGACGAACAGCGGTGGGAAGTGTTTGGGCGCCCAGCCTGACATATCAATAAAGACATTGCTCTTGTGGACGGCGATGGCCAGCAGTTCATCGGTCCAGGGCCAGCCAGGGTGGGCGGCGATGATGGTCAAGTCGGGAAAATCAGCGGCGACATCATCGAGGTGGATCGGCCGGCCGTACTTCAGCCGAAGTCCCATGCCACCGGGCGCGCCCGCGCCGATGCCGGTGGTTCCGCTGTGGAAGAGCGTGGTGAGGCCCAGCGACTGCGCCGCCTCGTAGATCGGATAGTACGCCTCGTCGTTGGGGAAGAAGCCCTGGGTGATCGGCTGGAACTTCAAGCCACGCAGGCCCAGATCGGCGATGCGCTGCACCTCGTGGACCGCCCACTTGCCCAGGTGTGGGTCCACCGCGCCGAAGCCGATGAAGGTATCAGGATGATCCTTGACGGCCTGCGCCAGGACATCGTTGGGGATGGCTGGCAGGCCGGTGTTACTGCGCTCATCTTTGCCGAGCAGCACGCACATCATGCGCTGCTCGCGATACATCGCAGCCGTCGCGTCGAGCGAGACGACGCTGCCGACCTCGGTCTTGAAGTGGCGCCGCGCCCACTGCAGGTATTCGCCGCCGGAGTCCGCCGCCTCCTGGCTGGCCGGGTGGACGTGGACATCAATCGCCACGATGTCCTGGGGAATCTTGAGCGCATCCACGAATTGTCTCTCCTGATCTCTAGATGCCATCGTCCTTCGTCCCTCGTCCACGATCACCTACGATTACCCACCATCGCCACCGCCTGCCGCTAGACGCCGGGCCAGATCGAGCAGCGCCACCCGGTCGCGTTTGCCAGAAGCCAGCATCGGAAACGCCGCCAGGATGTGCGCGTGGCGTGGGGTCTTGTAGTTCGCCAGGTGGGCAGCGCAGTAGGCGATCAGATCGTCGGCGCTGGCCTGCGCGCCGGGCTGGAGCCGCACAAAGGCAAAGGGCGCATCGCCAAGTCGCGCATCGGGGACGCCTACCACCTGACACTCAACCACCGCCGGGTGCTGCGCGAGAACGCCCTCGACCTCGATGGGATAGACATTGAACCCACCGACGGTGAACATGTCTTTGAGCCGACCGACGAAGCGCAAGCGGCCATCTGGCCCCCAGCGCAGCAGATCGCCAGTGCGCAGCCAGCCGTCGGCGGTCAGCGCGGCGGCGGTCGCCTCAGGGTCACGGAAATACCCCTTCATGACGCCAGGTCCGCGCACCCAAAGCTCGCCCGACTCGCCTTCGGGCTGGTCCGCGCCGGTCAACGGGTCTACGATGCGCGTCTCCAGCCACGGCATGGGGTGGCCAGAGGTCGTCGCGTGGACCTCGGGTGGGTCGGCGGGGTCGGTGTGCGCGATGGAGCCAGCCTCGCTCATGCCAAGACCGTTGACCAGCGCTCGCAGCCCCAGCCGCTCGGTCACATGGCGCACGGTCTCAGGCGACGAAGCGGCTCCGCCAGCCATGCCGACGCGCAGGCTGGAGAGGTCATATGCGGCGAGGTTAGGATGCTCGGCGAGCATGTAAAAGTGGGTGGGCGCGCCGATCATCATCACCGGCCGGTATTCCTGGATCAGCGCCAGCGCGCGCTCGGGATCGAAGACCGGCGCGGTGACTGGAACCACCCGCCCAATCACCGGCATGACGCAGCCGTAGACGATGCCGATGATATGACTTAGCGGGCCAGGAATCAGCGCCGCCTCGCCCGGCTGGAAACCCCAGGCGTTGTAGTTGTACATGGCAGACTGCATCAGGCCGCGATGGGTTAACATGGCGCCCTTGGGATGGCCGGTCGAGCCGGAGGTGTACTGAAGGAGATGAGTGTCATCCGGCGCCACGTCGGCGGCCGCCGCCACGAGCCGCTCTGGCGTAACACCCGCGCCCCTGCGAACAGCTTCATCCCAGGACATGACCAGTGCGGGGAGCGGGGCAGGTTTGGTGGCAGGCTCGGTCTGCCGCTCGGTCTGCCGCACGATCACCGCCCGCAGTTCCGGCAGATCGCTGGCCAGGATCTCGCGCAGAGCCGCCACATAGTCGGTTTGGAGGAAGCGGTCGCGCATGACGAGCGCGGCGGCGCCGGAGTCGGCGAGGATGTAGCGCGCCTCAGCAGGCTTGTAGCGCGTGTTGAGTGGCGCGAGGATGGCGCCAGCGAGAGTCGCCGCCCAGTGGGCGACCAGCCAGTCGGCGGAATTGGGCTGCCAGATCGCGACCCGATCACCCGGCGCGACACCCAGGGCGATCAGGCCAGCGGCCAGCGCGCGAGCGTCAGCGGCCAGTTGAGCATAGGTCAGGCGCTCGGTGTCGCTCACCAGCGCCAGCGTCTCGCTGGCCTCCTCCACGGTGGCGAGCAGAGCCGCAGAGAGCGTCGCGGGCGGTTCAGGATTGCTCATCGCCCATCACCCCTTCCAGCAGCGCGCCAGAGTGGATCATCTCCGCTACGGCGTAAATGTCCTCCTCCAGTTCACGGTCGCGCTCGACAAACGGCGAGATGGCGCGGATACGCTCGTAGATGACGCGAGTGCGGCCAAGTTTGTCGGCGCCGCGCAGATCGGCTGCCTGGCAGGCGGCGAGCAGGTGGATGGCGCAGCACCGCTCGACCATCTCGATCACGTCGCGCGCCTGCCGGGCGGCGATGCTGCCCATCGAGACTTTGTCCTGGTTGTGCGCTTCGGTCGAGCGCGAGAAGACGGTCATCGGCATGCACTTGCTCAGCGCTTCCGCGGCCAGCGCTGAGATAGCAAGCTGCATGGTTTTGAAGCCGTGGAAGAGGCCCTTCTCGGGGTGGTCATCGGGCAGGCGGGCGATCAGGTTGGGCGTCAGGCCATTGTTGAACTTCTCGTCCACCAGCAGGGCGAACTGGCGGTCGAGCAGGTCGCCAACGCTGGCGACGGCGGTCTTGAGGCTATCCATTGCCAGGGCGACATGGAAGCCGGCGAAGTTGCCGCCGCTGATCACCTGGCGGTTCTCGATGTCATACAGCGGGTTATCGTTCGCCGAGTTGATCTCGATGGTCACCCAGCGCCGCGCCCAGTCGAGCGTGTCATACAGCACGCCGATGCACTGCGGCGCGCAGCGCAGCGAGTAGTTGTCCTGAATCCTGACCGGCAGCTCGCGGTAGCCCTGGTCGCCGATCGTTCCGGCCTCCGCGATGGCGCGGTGGTAGGCGCGCACGAGCTGGCTGGACTCCAGCAGCGCGCGGATGGCGGCGGCGGAGCGCTGCGAGCCAGGATGCGGCTTGACGTCCATGATGAACGGCTGGAAGGCGCTGACGATGCCGGTGAGCGCCTCGCAGAGCATCGCCGTACAGATATCCGCCACGCGGGCCACGCGCTCAGCGTCGAGCAGGTTCAGCGCGGCGATGCCAGACATGAGGTGGGTGCCATTGAGCAGCGCCAGCCCTTCCTTTGCCTCCAACGTCAGCGGCTGCTTGCCGATGGCTTCCCAGGCGCGGGCCGCGGGCATGACCTCGCCCGCGTGCGAGACCTTGCGCTCGCCCATCAGCGCGGCGCCGATGTAGGAGCCAGGGATGAGGTCGCCGCTGGCGCCGACCGATCCCTGCTCCGGAATCACCGGAACATACTCGTGGTTGAGCAGGTCGAGCAGGCGCTCGACAAGCACAGGGCGGACGGCGGAATAGCCCTTCGCCAGGCAGTTGGCGCGCACCAGCGTCACCGCGCGGGCGAAGTCGGTTGGCAGTGTCGGGCCGGTGCCGCAGCCGTTCAGGCGGATGAGATACATCTGCAACAGCGCCGCGCGGTCTGGGGCGATCTGGCGGCCAACAGAATCACCGACGCCGGTAGTGACACCGTAGACCGGGACGCCCTCGCCCACCAATTCCTGATTGAGTCGCCGCGCCTCCTCGATGCGTTCACGAACGCCGGGCGCGTCGCTCAACTGTGCGCGTGCGCCGCCGCGCGCGACCGCCATGACATCTTCCAGGGTCAACGACTCGCCATCAACCGTCACTGCCTGCGCATCGGCCATCGTCTCGTCGTCCCTTCCTGTTCCCGTCACTGCTCTCCATCACTGCACTCGTCTGCCACGAGTATTGCCAACTACTATACGAGGCGCCCAATCGCTTACGCCAGGGCTCCTCGGATGGCGCACAACAGCGGTCCGCACGAACATCCAGTACAGCCAGAACAGCCGGGTCGCTGATGGCTCCGCAGGTTGGCATGTCGGATAGAATCCGCCCCTATTTTTCGCGGATCATGCGTGTTTCGGCCGTCCTGGCCGCCTGAAGCGACGCCACCGGCGCCAAGCGCGATGATCTGAACTCGCGTGGCAGACGACAGAACTGGCGATGCGGAGGCCGGGCGCGCTATCTCTATAGAGAGTCAAGCGAGAGTCAAGCGAGAGTCACGTGTCATCGCGTGGCTTCGACGATGAGACAAGGTGGCGCCACACATGACGACCGCGGATCGGATGAAACGTACGCAAGACGACAGCGAGACTCGTGAGTTTGGGTTTGAGACACGCGCGATCCATGCCGGGCATCGCCCCGACCCCACGACCGGCGCCTCCGCTCCGCCGATCTACCAGACCGCCGGCTTCGTCTTCGAAGACACAGAGTCAGCAGCTGCGTATTTCAATTTGCAGGAATACGGGAACATCTACTCGCGGATCATGAATCCGACGGTCGCGGCGTTCGAGGAACGCATCGCGAACCTGGAAGGCGGCGCAGGCGCGGTCGCCTTCGCCAGTGGGATGGCCGCGCAGATGGCGACTTTCTACACCCTGGTCCAGCCGGGCGACCATCTGGTGGCCTCCCAGGCGGTCTATGGGGGTACCGTCACGCAACTCAAGCACACGCTCGCCAAGCTCTCGGTTGACGTGACGCTGGTTGATCCGGACGACCTATCCGCCTGGGAGGCGGCGATTCGCCCGAACACCAGGGCGTGCTTCGGCGAGACCATCGGCAATCCCGGCGGCAATATTCTGGATATCGCCGCCGTGGCCAGCGTCGCTCACGACCACGGCATTCCGCTCATCGTGGATAATACGTTCGCCTCGCCGGCCCTCTGCCGCCCGATCGAGTGGGGCGCCGATATCGTGCTACATTCGGCCACCAAATACATTGATGGGCATGGCACGAGTATTGGGGGCGTCACGATAGACTCAGGGGCCTTCAATTGGTCGAATGGCCGATTCCCCGCGGTGGCCGAGCCGTCGGCCGAATATCACGGCCTCGCGTTCCATGAGACGTTCGGCGTCTACGGCTACCTGATGAAGTTGCGCGCGGAGACGTTGCGCGATCTGGGCGCCGCGCTCAGTCCGTTCAACGCGTTTCTCTACACCCTTGGCCTGGAGACGCTGCCCGTGCGGATGGAGCGGCATGTCCGCAATGCCATGGGCGTCGCGAGCTTCCTGGAGGGCCATCCCATGGTCGAGCGCGTGCGCTATGCGGGTCTGGAGAGCAGCCCGTATCACGCTCTGGCGCAGCGTTACCTCCCACAGGGCGCGGGCGCTGTTTTCGCGTTCGACCTCAAGGGTGGGCGCACGAATGGCCGGGCCTTCATCGAAGCGCTCCGCCTGTGGAGCCATCTGGCGAATGTCGGTGATACTAAGAGCCTGGTCATCCATCCCGCCAGCACCACCCATCGCCAGCTGAACGATGAAGAGCTGGCATCGACGGGCGTGGCGCCTGGGACGATCCGCCTCTCGGTGGGCCATGAAACGCTGGACGATCTCATCTGGGATCTGGAGAACGGCCTGCGCGCCGCCCAGGCGACGCAAGAGAAGACGCAAGCGGCAGCACATGCTGCAAACACGACAGAACCGACAGAACCGACACAGGTGACGTTATGAGTGATGGCATGTCGCGCGACGATCTGGCGCGCTATCAGGACGAGTCGCTCATACGCGACATCGTGCGCTCGGCGCGTACAATCGCTATCGTTGGCCTCTCACCGAATGCGCTGCGGGCCAGCAACTTCGTCGGCTACTATCTTCAGCGTCATGGATACCGCGTGGTACCGGTGAA
>JAICVT010000132.1 GCA_025935235.1 Ktedonobacterales bacterium
AAGACGCCGACGCCGCAGTAGGCGTCCACCAGCGTCACAGCGGGGCCGCTGGGCAGCTCGGCCAGCGCCAGCCGCGCCATCACGTTGGCCTGCGCGGTGTTGGTCTGGAAGAACGAGCTGGGGCGGATGCGGAAGCGCGCGTCGCCCAACTCCTCCTCCATCGTCTCATCGTGGATCACCAGCCCAGCGGCCTCCAGACGGTCGCGGGTGGCGGGCAGGGGCGCAGGCTGGATGAGCATTTGCCCGGTCGCCACACCAACGCGCACGAGCGCCTGTGGCGGGCGCTGCGGCTCTTGCGCCAGCGTCGCCAGCGCCGTGTTGATGGCTGGCTGGGCGATGGGGCAATCGCTCAGCGGGATCAGCCGCCGCGTGCCGCGCGCTGCCAGCCCGATGCGCCCCACGCGATCGACGCCGAAGCGCATATGGTTGCGATAGTTCCATGGCGGCTCGCAGCCGATGGCGGGCCGCACGGGCGGCTCCGCGAAGCCAGCGCCGCGCAGCAGGTCGCGCACGCGCTCGGTCTTCCAGGTGAGCTGCGCGGGATAGGCCATCTGCTGGAGCTGGCAGCCGCCGCACTGGCCAAAGACCGGACAGCGCGGCATCACGCGCTCTGGCGCTGGCTCGGCCACCCGCGTCAGCCGCGCGATGGGCGATGGTGTGTGGCGCGCGCGCCTGCGTCCGGGGCGCGACAGGCTCCAGCTCACCTCTAGCTCCACCAGCTCGCCGGGCAGCGCGCCGACCACCTCGAAGGTCTCGAAGGCCGTGGTCGCAGCGCGCGGCTCCGGGCGCGCATCCCACGCCGGGCCGTAGACCGCGCGCAGGTCGTCGTCGCTGGGCGGCGCGAGCGGCTGCGTCACGACGGCGCGGGCGGCGCCATCTGGCCCCAGCGCCTCCACGCGCGCTAGATAGCGTCCCGTGACGAAGCGTCGCGCCTCAGGCGTCTCGGTTGTCGTCTCGCGTTGATCGGTGTCAGGCTGCGCTGTCATATCCATCCAGGTCGCGTCGCATGCGCGTTATCAGCGGTATCATAGAGCCGCGCGCAGTATACCATCTGGTGGGCGGGCAGGCGCCGATGTGGGCGTACGTGTCGCGGGCTCAACCATTGCCATTATGGCAACGGTTGATGTACGCCCAGGTTTGACACTCTGTCGTTCATTGGAAAGCGGGAGAACGATGAGCGACACATATACGCCGCAAGATCAGCAGCATCAGCCAGCCCACCGCGCCGCGCTGGCGGCGATCTTCGGCGCGCAGCGCACCGAGCGACTGGCGCTGCGGCGGCTGCGCGCGGACGATGGCGCCGCGATGTTCGCCATCCACGGCGATCCCGCGACCTATCGCCACAAGCCCAGCTCCGTCTCGCCGAGCCTGGCTGACAGCGAAGAGACGCTGCGCGCGTGGCTGCGCCAGTGGGAGGCCGAGGGCTTTGGCTATTGGGCAATCACGCTGGCTGGCGCGCAGGAGATCATCGGTTTTGGCGGCGTGCGGCGCATGGTCTGGCGCGACCGCGACATCGCCAACATCTACTATCGCTACATGCCGCGCGCCTGGGGCCACGGCTACGCTCCCGAGATGGCGCGCCGCGCTGTGGCGCTGGCCCGCGCGCATCTGCCGCGCCTGCCTGTTGTGGCCCGCGTGGGTGGGGTCAACCCCGCGTCGCAGCGCGTCGCCGAGCGCGCCGGACTCCCGCGCCGCGCCGACCTGGACGATGATGAGTACCTGATCTATGCGCTGGGCTGGGACGCTTGATCTCCTCCGATCTACGCGCCATCGCCCGCGCGGAGCCGCTGATATTGCTCGGAGGCGAGGAAGAGCGGCAGGAAGAAGCGCGCACTGATGCCCAGATTGAGCGCGGGGATGCGCGCCGGATCGGTGAACTCCATCGCGTCGCCCTCGCCCAGGATCACATCATCCTGGCGGGCGGACGTGCGCGCGCAGTAGACGTGCCACTCGGCCAGCGCGCCAGAGCCGCTGCTGGATGGCCGCAGCCCCTGCCAGAAGAGCGTTAGCGGCCCCGCGACGCGCAGCCCCGTCTCCTCCAACAGCTCGCGCCGCGCCGCCTGCTCTGGCGACTCGCCCGGCTCGATGCCGCCGCCCGGCATGCTCCACTGTCCCGGCGAGACAGCCGCCTCTCTGCCGCGCAATTGCATGAGCAGCCAGCCACGCGCATCCACCAGCAGCACGCCCGCCACCCGCCGCTCGATCACCTGATCCGCCTGATAGGCTGGTTCACTCGTCACGGTGTTCGCTCCTGCGACTCCTGAATTTGGCCCATATCTTTTTGAGTGTACCACCGGCTGGCCGCCTTGCAAGCGCGTGTAACCGTGTAACGAAGTCTCGCGCGTCCCGCGACCGTCTGGCATGTTGGCTGCGGCCTCACGCCCGGCGCTCGCTGGAAGCGCCCCGAGAGCGATGGGCGGGATTGGAGCGCGAACGATGAAACTGGGATTCCATCTCAACGACTTCGACTGGGCGGGCGGCGCCGCTCAACTCGGTTCGACACTGGCGCAGATCGCCCGCGCGGGCGACGAGGCCGGGTTTGACCGCATCGGTGTGGCGGATCACTTCTGGCGCAGCCACTACATGGGCAGCGTCGAGGGGCCGGAACTGGAGTGCTACACCACGCTGGGTTTCCTGGCGGCGAGCACGCAGCGGGCGAAACTGACGGCGATGGTGACGGCGGCGACCTATCGCCAGCCGGGTCTGCTGGCCAAGATCGTGACGACGCTGGATGTGCTCTCAGGTGGCCGCGCCTGGCTCGGCATCGGCGCCGGAGACTATGAGGCGGAGGCGCGCGGACTTGGCCTGCCCTTCCCACCGCTCAAAGAGCGCTTCGAGCGGCTGGAGGAGACGCTGCATATCTGCCTCCAGATGTGGGATGGCGAGCATGGAGACGACCGACCCTACCAGGGCCAGCATTACCACCTGGAGCGCACACTCAACGCGCCGCAGAGCCTCACGCGCCCGCACCCGCCGATTCTGCTGGGTGGCAGCGGCGAGAAGACGCTGCGTCTGGTGGCGCGCTACGCCGATGCCTGCAACATCCGCCCCGGCCCTGACATCCCGCAGAAGCTGGAGACGCTGCGTCGCTTCTGCGATGAGGAGCGACGGGACTACGACGCCATCGAGAAGACAGCGCCCTTCGCGTTTGACGTGGGGGAGAACGGCGAGACGGTCGGCGAGCTGCTGGGGCGGCTGCGCTGGCTGGCCGGCATGGGCATCCAGACGGTGATCGGCTTTGTCCCACGCGTGGACCGCATCACCCCGCTGGAGATCCTGGGGCGCGAGGTCATCCCGGCTGTCGCAGACTGGTAGCTCATTCGTGCTGTCTCACGCCCGCACCCTATCGCTCGCAGCATCTACAGCCCCCTTGCCAGCGCCAGATCGCCTGCCGCGGATTCCCCTCCCTGAAGGGGAGGGGGCAGGGGGAGAGGTCGCGCCTCATCCCAGCGGAATCGCCCACGACTCGCGCCTGGGGAAGAGCGTCGGCAGCAACGCCTTGGCGACGCCCTCCGCCCAGACATCCGGGAAGGCGTGGCGCAGCTCCGGCAGATCGTGATAGCCAAAGAGCAACTGCAAGAAGACGCCGGGCGGGAAGCCCGCATTGCCCTCACCCCAGATCGGCTTCTGCCAGTCGCCGACCTCCGCCAGCCTGCCCTCGCGCCACGCCATGCGCAGCCCGCCGCGATAGAAGTCCAGCGCCAGCTCTCCCGTGTAGCCCGCGAAGGGCGAGGCGGCCAGTCGCCGCTCCAGCGCGGGCGCCAGCGTGCGCAGCAGCGCGGGCAGATCAGCCACGCGCACGTACCAGGCGTAGGGATTGTTGAAGGGCTGCGTGTTGACCAGCGCGCGCAGCGCCGCGATCGCGGGATGCCCGGCGGGCAGCGCGAAGGCGAAGGTGTGCAGCGGTTGGCGGTCACCCAGCAGCAGCGCCGCCTCGCCCAGCCGCTGATAGGCGCGCAGCAGCGCGGGCAGCGCATCGAACCACAGGCCGGGGCGCAGCCAT
The DNA here is from genome assembly GCA_025935235.1 of Ktedonobacterales bacterium. Classification (GTDB taxonomy): domain Bacteria; phylum Chloroflexota; class Ktedonobacteria; order Ktedonobacterales; family JADMIN01; genus JAKAIY01. The sequence goes on from JAICVT010000132.1 coordinate 4,004, forward strand.
AGCCCGTAGATGTCGAACCGCCCCTCGAAGCCGCGCAGCCCGACCTGGGTGTAGCCTACCGTCGCGCCGCTGGCGTCCTCGATGACCTGCACGTTGGTGAACGTGTCGCCCAGCGGGTCGGCCTCCAGCGCGCCCCAGCGCCAGTAGCGCGCGTCAATCGGCGTCGAGACCAGCGCGCTGGCCCGCTCCTCGTCGTAGTAGCGCGCCACGGCATCCAGATCAGGCTCGGTGGCCGTACGCAGACGGAATGGCTCCGATTCCCCCTCCTTCGCCGCCGGAACCTCGGCCAGCGCCACGCGCACGCCGTTCTCCAGCTCGACGGCATACTCATAGCCGAACTGGCGATAGTACCACGCGATGCCCGTGATGACCTGCGCCAGATCGCCCTGCGCCTGGCTGCGCGCGTGGATCAGCCGGAAGACCTCGCGCACCAGCCCGCGCCGCCGATAGTCGGGCAGGCTGCCGACGATCTCTGGCCGCCCGACGGGGATGCGGATGCCGTCGTATTCCCAGGCCTCGCTGAGCAGACACGTCGCCGCCACCATCTCACCGGTCGCGGTGTTCTCGACCAGCGCGAAGCCATCCTGGCCGATCAGTGGATGCCGCCCGCTAAACATGTCGCGCAGCCACGCGGCGATGCGCGTCCCTGGCGGGTCCTGCTCGCGGCGGCGAAAGACCAGACCATAGAAGGTTGACAGGCGCTCCAGGTCGGCGGCGGTGGACCAGCGCAGCAGCAGGCCATCGCCCAGCTCGCGGCGATACGCCGGGTCGGCCAGCGCCTCTATCTGCGCTGTCTGCGCGTCTTGTGGATCCGTCATGCGCCCCTCCTTCCGCACGCGCTTCCGCTCGGACTTCCGCTCGCGTGCGCCTCGTCAGTATGGCACAGGGATGCGGCCACAATATGCGGGAGCGACGGAGTCATCCACAGGCGAGCGCCGACAACTCCGGACAATTCCGGTCAAAATTTGGGACTTTTGTGAACGCTCATAGCCTGTTCGGTCTAGATACTGGCAGGTTCGTGACCGGCTGAGCGACCAGTGATATATGCTTGCGGCATGCGAAATCAAGCGGACTAATGACCGCTCGCCAGCTACTTTACATAGCGAGGCGTACTGACGGGTAGTTTACAGGGCGCGTGCGAGGTGGCTATGCTTCCCACATTCTGGTTCAGCGCCCGACATACGCCTGCAGGCGCCGCGCATGTCAGGCGCGCATGATCGCCAGATCGCCACGAGCGCGCCCCAGATGTGGTGGGCGGTGTGGATGGGCGCATGTATCAGTGAGCAGTAAGCGAAGCACAGGGAGGTAGTAATCTGTATGGCTCAATCAGCGACCGGTGCGCTCCCCTATGGCGCGCCAGGCAGTGACCCGGCGACAGCCGCGCCCGGCGGCGCAACGGCAAGCGCGCAAGAAGAGAAGGCGCTTCCGCTGCCGGGTTGGCTTGTGAAGCTCTACTTCATCTTCCCGGTGATTCTCTACCTCCCTGATGCGATCTTCAACTACTACGTCTACTCAGATGGCATCACGCAGCAGGCCGGTTCGCTGGCCGGTCAGGTGTTCTGGTCCATTGTCTGGGGCTTTGTGGCCGTGGGCGTCGTGGGCATGGCGTACCTGCTCTCGGTGCTGGCGCCGTGGCACTGGAGCCAGGGCCATCGCTTGCAGGCGTTCTTCTGCGGCGTGGGCGTGGTCGTCGCGACGGTCATCACCACCTGGAATAGCCTGTCGTACCGCAGCGACCACTTCGTGCCGTTCAAGCCTGACCAGTGGGCGGCCTCGATCTTCCCGCAGTTGCAAACGCTCAACATCAGCATGACGATGGTGCTGGTCTCGGTCGCGCCGCCGTTCTGGGGCCTCTTCTGGGCCATCGTGCAGCCGACGCAGCGCCGCCGCGATCTGCGCCATCTGCAAGACACCTATGCCGAGCGCGTGCTGCGCACCCAGCAGGAAGCGCAGCTCAAGGCGATCCGCGCCGAGGCCAACGCCAAGGTGCGCGAGGCGCAGTTGCGCGGCATGGCGGCGACCGCCGTGGCGGCGCGCGGACAGGTGGCGGGCATCCTGGCGCAGCAGCGCAAGGGTGGCCAGGCAGTGGATGGCGCGGATGCCGGCGCGAGTGGCGAGACGCCCGCCATCGAGGCCGCGCCCGATGCCGAGCCGCTGCCTGCCATCGGCCCAGCGTTTGGCTCATCCATCAGCGCGCCTGATGTCGCGCCAGTGGACGCCGCGCCCGCCCCGCAGGAGCCAACACGCCTCTTCACATCCAACCGCCGCGAGCTGGCTGGCGCTGGGCGCAACGCCTCGCGCGAGATGTATAACCACGCGGCGCCTGTGACGGCTGCGGTGCGGCCAGAGCCGCAGGGCGCGCGCGCGGCGGTCTCGCAGCCCGCGCTGCTCAACGACGCCATGCCTGCGACGCTGTCCGACGTGATGCCCGATACGCTGGCTGGCGTGGGTGACGCCGATGTGGCGACCTCGTGGCCGCCGCGGCCCCGGCCCAGCGTCGGCGCTGGCATCGCCGCCTTCTTTCCCAGTGACGCCGACGCCATGACTGGCACCACTGGCCCGCGTCCGGCCATCCGCCGGGGCGCCGAGCCAAGCCCGCTGCTGCGCACGATGAATGAGCCACACGCGCGCACCATCGAGCAGGTGGAAGAGGTGGTCAGCGAGCTGAAGGCTTCGGGCATCCAGCCGGTGCAGCGCGATGTCGTCGCCCGCCTGCAGGAGCGCTACGGCGTGGACGACTCCACCGCTCGCAAGATGGCCACCATCTATCGCACGGCCAAGAAAGAGCATCGCGGCTAGCGAGCGTCACGGCCATCCTGGCGGGCGAGCGCTGCTCAATAACCAGTCAGTACCAGTGCGCGGCGAGTCTGAGGCCAGACTCGCCGCGCCGTGTTAGAATGGCTCTGTTCACACGCCGCTACGCACTTCTACGCAGCGCCATCGCGCCACCGGGCGGTTGCGACGGGATGATCCGTGTTGAATCCAAGAGGGCGCCTATGTGGCCGATGTGGGAATCAGTGCGAGCAGAGCCAACGGCAGACGCGGCGACAGATTCAGCGCCGCGCCTACATGGCTCAGATGGCCCGGATGACGCGCATGGCGTGCGGCGACTGAGCGCGCTGGGCAGCTCGCTGTTGGTCGCGGCGCTGCTGGCCGCCAGCCTGATGGTGGCGCTCTCGTTCACGCGCGCGCCCGCGGCCACGCCCATCTGCGCGTGCGGCCTGGGCAATACGGTGACGATGGTGGCCAACAACGCGCCCGCGCTGGCGTATGCGCCGCCCAACGCCGCCACCGATGCGCCTGCTGGCATCTTCGCGCTGGACTACTTCACCAAAAAGCCCGTCACCTTCTACGAAGACCTCAGCCGCGCGCCCAGCGCGCCCGACCCCAACTCGGTCAAGTGGCAGTGGAACTTTGGCGACGGCTCGCCGATGTCGTATCAGGTCAAGCCAACCCACACCTACGCCGCGCCCGGAACCTATACGGTGGTCGTCTCGGTCTACGAGCCGGTCTCTGGTCAGTGGGGGCTGTTCGACAACGCCATTATGCACATCATCGCCACGCCGTTCAGCAATCCACCGGTGGCGAAAGCGCACGCGACGACCTCGGCGGTGATCGGCGTGGGTGGCAAGATCAGCTTCGACGCCACCGGCTCGCACGCGGTCGAAGGCTCAGCCGCGACCTATCAGTGGAACTTTGGCGATAACTCGGTCGCCAGCGGAACGAAGGTCACGCACCAGTTCAATCAGGCCGGACGCGGCTTCGTGACGATGACCGTCACCGATTCGCGCGGCGCGAAGGCGATTGCGCAGGTGTCCGTGGTGATCGTCGAATCTACCCAGCCCGCCAAAGTGACCGTCTCGCAGACCTCTGGCGCGGTGGGCTCGCAGTTCATGTTCGATGCCTCGCAGACCCAGCCGCCCGCCGATCAGCCGGTGGCTGTGGCGTGGGACTTCGGCGATGGCTCGCCGCTGACGACGACCAGCCAACCCATCGTCGGCCACATCTACCACCAGCCGGGGACGTATACCGTCTCGGTCGGCGTCTATGGCCAGCTTGGCGATGGCGATGTGGCCACCCTCACCGTGCATGTGCTGGCGGCCAGCGGCTCCGGCTCAGCCGAGCAGGTCAGCGGGCCGAACTGGCTGCTGATCGGCGGCGTGGCGCTGCTCATCATCCTGGCGCTGGGTGGGCTGGCGTTCTGGCTGAATCAACGCCAGCGCGCCGCCGCTGAGCGCCAGCGTCGCGCGCAGATCGAGCTGGCCCGCGCCCGGCGTGTCAACGCTGGACAGCCGCGCCGTCGCGCGCCCAACGACGACCCGCGCTACGGCGGCGGTTCTGGCGGCGGTTCTGGCGGCGGTTCTGGCAGCTCACGCGCGGGCGCGCCATCGGGCGCTCGCGTGCAGGGCCGCCCGACGACCCGTCAGCCCCAGCCGCCGAATGCGCGGCCTCCAGCGAATCAGCCGCGACGCCGCGACGACAGCCGCGACTGGTAGTGGGCGTGCGAGGCGAACTGGAGGCGCGGCGCCATGCCTGATGAAAAGGCCATCTACGAGTTCTCGCACGCGCATGTGGCCGAGTATTACGCGCTGGTCACGCGGGCCTTTGCATTTCTGCCCGACAAAAAATACAAGTGTCGGCTCCGTGCGCAGGAACTCGAAAGTATTGACTTCTACCCCGATACGCATGCGCTGGTGGCCTATGTCGGCGAACACGTCGAAGTTGACGTCAGGTGGGACTTTCCGGAAGCGCGCGTATATGTCAGTTTCCTTGAATTGCGTGTGCCGCGTGTCAGAGCCAACGCGTTCTCACCGTTCGATAAAGACGCTGGCAAGGCGCGGGCGATGCATTTGGACGAAGTAGCGCACGTCCTCGGCCATGCGGATGATCCCGACTTCCTGTTGGGAGATCCCAATGCCATCGGTGGTCGCGACATCACCAGACGCTTTAAGCTCCTCCAGACGAATTTTTCGGGCGCGCTGGAGGGCCTGGCGCGAGCGACCGAACGATATGGCGCGAAGATTCTGAAAGGGGACAAGACGCTCTTTTCAGAGGTAGACGCCCATCGCGAAGAGTTGCGTAAGGCGCGAGGCTATTGACGACACGCATGTGCAACACGCGCTGCCCCGTTTCGCGTACAATGCGAGAAGCGCGCACTGGGCGCGGCGCCAGATTCGGGACAATGATCGAGAACGCTGTTGAGCGGCATGGAGTGACGGCGAGATGAATGGCGACGACATGGATGGCGGGCAAGTGAGCGACGAGCAGGAGATCACGCTGACGTTCAGCTATGATCCGGTGGCGACGCTGGAAGAACTGTTCGGCCTGCGCGAGGAGACGCTGTTCCAGGCGTTCGAGCTGGCGCTGGAGCAAGTCGGCGTGCGCGAATCGGTCGAGGTGAGTGTGCTGATCACCACCGACGAGGGTATCCGAGCGCTCAATCGCGAGTATCGCGGCAAGGATGAGGCGACCGATGTGCTCTCGTTTCCGCTGCTCGATCAGCCGATTGTCGAGGCGCCCGCCGACCAGCTCTGGCCATCTGCGGATACGGAAGATGCGGATGATGCGGAGTTGGATGACCTCGACGCGCTAGATGACCTGGACGATCTGGATGGCCTGGATGACCTGAGCGACCTCGACGCTGAGCGGCCAGATGCGCAGTCCATCGCCAACGGCCATACCAACGGCCACACGGGCGCTGAAGGCGCCGCCGACCAGCGGCTCGAAGACCTGCTCGTGGACCCAGACAATGACAGCGTCGAAGATGAAACCTTCGACGATACATCAGATGATGACGACGTTGACGATGATGAATCAGTGGTCTGGCCGACCCACCTGGGCGACATCGCCATCGCGCGCGAGACGGCGCTGCGGCAGGCGCAGGCGGCCGGGCACAGCGCGGCATATGAGGTCGCATTTCTCTTTGTTCATGGCGTGCTGCATCTCGTCGGCTTCGACGACCACACCGACGCTGGCTATCAGGCGATGGTAGCCCACCAGGAGGCCGCGCTGGCTCAGGCAGGCGTCGCCCGCGACTAACGTAGCGGGAAGTGAGGCAGCCGATGTCCTATCAATCTCTGCCGGGCGATCCATCGCACTCCGGCTCACATGCTGGCGGGCGCGATGATCCGCCCGCGCCACGCGGCCCCAGTGCGCCGCCGATCCCGCC
>JAICVT010000030.1 GCA_025935235.1 Ktedonobacterales bacterium
ATAGATTCAGGCCGTCATGCTCATGAGGCTGGATGACCGCCTGATGGCCTGCGTAGACCCGGGCGCGCTTAGTCGGTCACTGCGAGCGCCACCTTGCCAGGGACGCCGCCCTCGCGCTTGGTCTCAAAGGCCGCGCGGCCATCAGCCAGGGGTATCACGGCGCCCGATGTGGCCGAGATCGCGCTGGCGGTCGAAGCTTGCTGGCAAGGACGCGGTATCGGTTCCCGACTGGTACGGTCGCTGGCAGCCCATGCGCGCCGTCGAGGTTTCACCCCGTTGATCGCCGAGGTGAGGTATGATAATGTTCGTATGCTCGCGCTGCTGCGCCATTGGGTCTTTCCGGCGACCTTGCGCTTGTGCTGCGGGCGCATCGAGGCGCGGCTAGCTACCTCCACCTCAGATGCGCAGGAGTCCGAGACGGAAGCATAGCTCATACATGGCGCGTCCCGGCGCCACTCCGGAGCCACCAAGGAGTCAGCGCGAGAACACCTCGCCCGCCGGAGGGAGAGCAGACGATGCGAGTTGACGCGCCGAAGAGCTGGCTGCGCGTGATCGGCGAAGAGCTAGATCAGCCGTACTTTCACGAGCTGGCGGCATTTGTGGATGCAGAGCGCCAGCGCTTCGCCGTCTATCCACCAGAAGCGGACGTCTTCAGTGCGCTGAAGCTCACGCCATACGCGCAGGCGCGCGTCGTCTTGCTTGGCCAGGATCCCTATCATGAGCCGGGGCAGGCGCACGGGCTGTGTTTCTCGGTGCTGCCCGGCGTCGCACTGCCGCCGTCGCTCAGGAACATCTTCCGCGAGTTGAGGGATGACCTCGGCTGCCCGATCCCCAACAATGGGTACCTCATCTCGTGGGCCACACAAGGGGTGTTGTTGCTCAATACCGTGCTCACGGTGCGAGCGCATGCGCCGAACTCGCATCGTGGCAAAGGCTGGGAGCGCTTCACCGATGCCATCATCCGCAGCGTCAACGAGAAAAACCACCGGGTGGTCTTTGTGTTGTGGGGCGCCGCCGCACAGCGCAAAGTCGAACTGATCACGTCTGCGCGGCATGTGATTGTGCGGGCGGCGCATCCCTCACCACTCTCGGCGCGCAATGGCTTCTTCGGCAGCAAGCCGTTCTCTGCAATCAACACGGCGCTCGCTGCGGTGGGCGAGCCAGAGATTACCTGGCAGATCCCAGATAGATGAGCGCCGGTCGAGACTGACGCGGGTAGCCAACTACCCGCGCCTGGTCTGCTCGCATCGCTAGGCCGGGATGAGTCGCGCCGTCAGCGTGATGTCTACGTTGCCGCGCAGTGCGTTGGAGATCGGGCAAAATCGCTCACCTGCGCGGGCGGCATCCGCGAATTGCTCCGGCGTGACGCCTGCCACCTTGCCTTCAACTGACAGCGTGACCCGGCTCACTTTGAATCCATCGGCTACCTGCTCGAAGGTACAGTCCGCAGCGACAGTAAGATGCTGGGGTGGTGTACCGCGCTCTTCGAGGATATGGGCGAACGCCATCGCATAGCAGCTCGCATGGGCTGCGGCGAGCAATTCTTCGGGGCTTGTTTTCCCGCTTGCGTGTCCGGTGCGCGAGGCCCATGAAACGGGCAGGTCACTCGCGGCGCCGTCGCCGAATGTGAGCTGGCCGCTCCCTGTTCCAAGGGAGCCGTCCCAGTTGACCGAGGCATGTTGGGTCGCCTGAATCATCGTTCTACCTCCAGCGTTTATCCTTCAGTGTTTATCCTGGGGCGCGCCTGCACATCTGCGAAGGAGCGAAGAGGACGAGAGGAGGCTCTGGTAGTCGCGCAACGCGCGGGTCACCCTTGGGCGCTCAACTGTATCTACCCATCCAGGTTGCTTCATCGCCGCCTTGGGCGTCACCTACCTGAAGACGTAGCCTGCGCCGCCATTGCCGTCGGTGTCGTTACCTCTTCATACCTACCATCCTCGGCGCGCCCTTCCTACACGCTATACAGTGGCCGCATATGTGGCGCCACCTGCGCACTTCATGCTATCGCCGCCTACGCGACTCAGCAGCGACATTTGTCGCTCTAGTGGGTGGCGGAGGGTGGCGCCTCCGCGGGCGCCACCGATACGGCGGCATCATCTCGCCGAGCACAGGTAAGCAACGCCACATAGGACGTTGCGACACCACCGGGAAAGCGCTCGTCGAGGGTTCGACTGAGCCGCCTTTCGAGCGGCGCCGGGAGCGTCGTGAAGAGGGAGAACAGGTCATTGAAGAACGTGACAGCCTCATGTCCATTGGCGAAGGCGAACGGGAGGCGCAGCAACTCTTGATGCGTCACCTCGAAGCCCGCCTGCTCTAGCGACGGAAGGAGCCGCTGGGCCTGCTCCAGCCTGGCCATAAAGCCGCGCAGCAGTTGGGTCGCGTCTGGCACGACCTCGTACACGACCTCGAAGAACTCGCGCCAGGACTGCCGGTCAGGTACACTCGCCCAGAAGGGCGCGCCCGGTACGAGCACGCGCCTGATCTCGGCCATCGCCTCAGCGGGATGCGCGAAGAACGGGAAGCCCAGGTTGCAGGTTGCTGCGTCAAACGATGCTGGCGCGAAGGCGAGATGCTGCGCGTCCATTGGAGCGAAGCTGAGGCGCTCGTTCGCCAGCCCCTCACTGGTCGCGCGCTCCTGAGCCTGCGCGATCATGTTCGGTGATGCGTCCACCCCGCTGATGCGCATGTCAGGAAGCTCACGCGCCAGCCGCAGCGCGAGTGTGCCGGAGCCGCAGGCTACGTCGAGCAGGCGGCAAGACGCATCATCTGCGCGGACAGTGGCAGCGACCCACTCGGCGAGCGCCTCCGCGACGAGTGGCGCGATACGATGCCCAGCCGTCATCGTGAAGCGCGCGCTGCCCTTGCGGGTGCGAAAATCGTGAATCTTCATGTGCTTCTCTTGTCGTGTGTCCTCTTCGTCGTGGCGCCGGGCGACAACGCGAGTCGTGGGACTGGTTGTTCCTTCAGCGCCGCCGCCAGGTATATTGTCGCCATCGTCTCCAGATCGAGCGCCTGCGGGCCGCTCATCTCGGCGACATGGCGCAGAGGACCAGGCTCTGCGAGCGCCACCACACTGCTGCCTGGGCGTCCCTCGCATGAGCGCGCGCTACCCACATCTCACGGGTGTACCTCATTCACGCGCAATCACGCGCCATGACGGCCGCGCGAGTCGCACTGGCGCGCCAGTGTGCTGTTGGCATGCTACCGCCGATGCGGGAGCGAAGCAGCGACATTTGTCACACGCCGCACTGATACCGCTCTCGCGCGCGTGCGAACGGCGCGCCGATGCGCAGCCGCGCATCATGTATGCCCCATAGGCAGGTATGCGCGGTTCGGCGGCATGAGCCGGGCTAGCACGTCGGCAGGGCGTGAATATTGCGGCAGGGTGCGAGACGGGGTGCGAGACGTTTGTCGCAGCGGTGGCGCCGGAACTGGCTCATGTTGTGAGTGAGCGAGACGCTAGAGCGAGCCGAAGCGCGTTGGAGGATGAGACGAACACGTTCTCTGTGCGCCGGGCGAGGGCTGGCATCATCACTCCGACATTCGCCGTTGGCGGCTCGCAGGAGGCACATATGACCCATGAGACACATGCAATTCAGGCGTCCAACGTGACAGGCGCCACACAGGTAGAGCGCCTGGCGGAGTTCGTCGTGCGGATCGGGTACGACGACATGTCCATCCGCGCACGACGTCTGCTGAAGGCGCACGTCCTTGATGCGCTCGGCTGTGCCATCGGCGCGCTTGACGCTGAGCCGATGGCGCGCTTGCGTCGGCAGGTTGACCTCTTTGGCGGCCAGCCGCTTGCCACGTTCATCGGGCGCGGCCGCTCTGCGCCAGATCGCGTCGCGCTGTACAATGCTGCGCTGGTGCGCTACCTCGACTTCAACGACGCCTTCCTGGCGCCGGGTGAAACCTGCCACCCGAGCGATAATGTGGCGCCTGTGCTAGCGGCGAGCGAAGTCGCCGCCCGCAACGGCAAAGACTTCCTGGCGGCGCTCGCCGTCGCCTACCAGGTGCAATGCCGGCTCAGCCAGGTTGCCCCGGTGCGGGCGCATGGGTTCGACCACACAACGCAAGGAGCCTATGCGGTCGCGGCGGGCGTCGCCAAAGCGCTAGATCTCGACGCCGCGCAGACCGCGCAGGCAATCGCCATCAGCGGCACAGCCAACAACGGGCTGCGCGTCACCCGCACAGGAGAGCTGTCGCACTGGAAGGGCTTGGCCTACCCCTTTATGGCGTTCGCCGCTACCAATGCGGCCTTCCTGGCGCGCGAGGGCATCACCGGTCCACGTGAAGTGTTCGAGGGGAACAAAGGCTTCATCGAGACTATCGCTGGCCCATTCGCGATCGACTGGACACGCGAGAACCTGGAGATGGTGACACAAACCATTCTCAAGCGCTACAACGCCGAGATTCACTCGCAGTCGGCGCTCGAAGGCATTCTCCAGCTCCAGGCGCGTCACCATCTGCATGCAGAGGATATTGATTGGGTGCGCGTCGAGATTTTCGACGTGGCCTATAACATCATCGGCGGCGGAGAGGAAGGCGACAAGCGCCTGGTCAGAACCAAGGAAGAGGCCGACCACAGTCTGCCCTACCTGATTGCCGTGGCGTTCCTCGACGGCGAGGTGTCGCCTGCGCAGTTCACAGCGGAGCGCATTCGCCGGGACGACGTGCAGCGGCTGCTGCGCAAGGTCAGCGTCCGGCCGATCGGTCGACTCAGCGAGCGCTTCCCCCAGTTGATGCCATGCCGCATCGAGATCGCGCTTCGTGACGGCCGCACCGTCGAGATTCAGCGCGACGACTACGAGGGCTTCGTCACGCATCCAATGCCCTGGGACCAGGTCGTCGAGAAATTCAATCGCCTGGCGACCCCTCATGTCGAGCGGGCGCTGCGTGACGAGATCGTCGAGGCGGTGGCGAACCTGGAGTCCATTCCAGTGGCCGAGCTTGTGCAGCGCCTGGCGCGTGTAGGCGGCCAGAGCGGCGCGGGCAGCGGGGCGCCCGACGCAGCGGCAGCGGCAGCGCAGCCCCAGACAGCGATAGCATCGGAAACCAAGCAGAAGAAGCCAGCAGGGCGTCCGCACAAGGCGCCTGCGTCCACGGGAAAGGAGCGCGTGTCATGAGCGCCACGAATACCACGAGCAAACAGACGAGCCAACAGCCAAACAGGCAGGCAAGCGAGCGCGCGTTCGATTTCATCCACCTCAATCCGTGTGAGGACAAGCCGCGCGAGCGAGGCCTGACTGAGATCCGCGGCCCCTACTACACGCCGATGGGGCCGCGCTACCTGACCGATCTGCTAGAGACGATGAGCGCCTACGTAGATAGCCTCAAGTTCGCGGGCGGCTCATTCGCGCTGATGCCGCGCGCTGCGGTCAAGCAGATCATCGAGATCGCCCACCAGCACGATGTCCTGGTCTCGACCGGCGGTTTCATCGAGCGTGTGCTCGCGCGCGAGCCAGAGATGGTCGAGCGCTACATCCGCGAGTGCCGCGACCTCGGCTTTGACATCCTCGAAATCTCCAGCGGCTTCATCACGCTGCCGACCGACGATTGGCTGCGGCTGATCGAACACGTGCAGCGCGCGGGGTTGAAGGCGAAGCCTGAGGTGGGCATCCAGTTCGGCGCGGGCGGGGCCAGTGCGGCCGCCGATCTCGCTGCGGAGGGGCTGCGCGACGTTGGCTGGGCCGTTCGTCAGGCGCGGCGCTTCCTCGATGCAGGCGCGTATCTGATCATGATTGAGTCGGAAGGCATCACCGAGAATGTGACCACGTGGCGCACCGACGCCGCAGCGGCGATCATTGACGCGCTGGGGCTGGAGAAGGTCATGTTCGAGGCGGCTGACCCCGACGTCTTCGCCTGGTACATCAAGAACTACGGCCCTGATGTCAACCTCTTCGTGGATCACAGCCAGATTGTGCAGCTTGAGACGCTACGAGCAGGTATCTGGGGGACCAAGAGCCTGTGGGGGCGCGTGATTACCTACAAGGGGTAGGTTGGGCAAGGTCGTGCTACGATGGACACTACCACGATGGAGACCCTGGATTCACGCCTCTCAGCCGAAGAACGGCTCATGATCGAGGCCGTGGAGTCGCTTGCCGCCGCGCGCATCGAGCCGCGCGCCGCCGAGATTGATCGAACGAACGCCTACCCGTGGGATATCAAGGACCTGCTTGCCGAGCAGGGCGTCCTGATGATGCCCTTCCCAGCGAAATACGGCGGCGTCGGGGCGAGCGAGCTTGCGTTCGCATACGCCGTGGAGGCTGTCGCGCGGGTCAGCATGACCTCCTCACTGATCCTGGCGATGCAGCAGCTCGGCGCGCTGCCGATCTTGCTGGGCGGCTCCGAGGAGCAAACGCGCCGCTACCTGCCGCCGCTGGCCAGCGGCGAGTGGCTGGTCGCCTATGGTCTCACGGAGCCGGGCGCTGGGTCCGATATCTCCGCGATCCGCACACGGGCCGAACGCCAGGGCGATCACTACGTGCTCACCGGGGGCAAGCAGTTCATCACCAACGCTGGGCTTGCCCACGTCAACGTCATCTTCGCAGTGACCGATCCGGCGCGGGGCGCGAATGGCGGCATCAGCGCATTCATCGTCGAATCGGACACCCCCGGCTTCCGCGTCGGCAAGATCGAGGATACGATGGGCATTCGTGGCTCGCAGAATGGCGAGCTCCTGCTCGATGGCTGCGTGGCGCCTCTGGCGAATCGCATTGGCCAGGAGGGCGACGGCTACCAGTTGGCGCTCGCCACCTTCGACCGGGCGCGGGTTGGCATTGGGGCGCAAGCGGTGGGTGTGGCGCGCGGCGCGTTCGACTATGCGGTTCAGTATGCGCGGCAACGCGTCCAGTTCGGCAAACCGATTGCAGAGCACGAGGGTATCCAGTTCCTGATCGCCGATCTTGCGACACAGATTGATGCGGCTCGCCTGCTCGTCCACCAGGCCGCGATACGGCTGGACGACCATGCGCCGACTGCTGCCGCCACGCGGGCAACCGCGATGGCGAAGCTCTTCGCCTCAGATGTCGCGATGCATGTCACCACAGAGGCGGTCCAACTGCTCGGCGGCTACGGGTATACGCGCGAGTACCCGGTCGAGCGCATGATGCGCGACGCCAAGATCACGCAGATCTATGAGGGCACGACGCAGATGCAACGTCTGACGATTGCTCGCGCCATCCTGGAGACGACGGCGGCGTAGCGTAGCAGCTGGTCGCCATTGGTCGCCATGTAGTAGCAGCCCTACCGGCGCCGCAGCGCCACACCATCGCTAAGACCCAAGCGGCGGTGTGGCGCTGCGACGTGAAGCTGGAGAAAATTCCAGCGGACATGGCGACCTCGGCGAGCAGAATCCCCGGCGCTCCACGCGCGCCCTGGATGATGCGAGGGGGCACGACGAGGCTCCTCGACGATAGCTCCCTTGATCCCGAACATGATGCGCTCACTCATCGTGATGCGCCTTTCTGCCATTCGTGTTCTCTCTCACTCCCATTCTAGCGCTCATGCTCGCTCATGCGTTGGCTCACGCAGCGAGATAAGCCCCACAACTCTGGCCAGCGCCAGCCACCCCTGACGGGCGCTTTCTAACCACCGCATGACCTGTCAAGTTCCTGACAGATTCTTGACGGCGCTGAGTTCACCGCGCTACCCTGTCCAGTGGGGCGTGGGAGAGACGCGGGTATGCCCGCATCAGGACGACTATTGCCCAACGCGCCGGTACGATCTATCGCACTGAATGACGTTGTGCGGCGCCGCAGCCGACAATCGAAAGAAGTGGTACCGGAACATGTCAGGCCCTGGTCTCAATCAGCATGATGCGCATCACGCCATCCACCAGGCGGCCTTTTACGAGGCCGAGCGCCTGACGTTGCAGTTGCGCCGGGCGCTGCGGCAAGGTGATCAGCAGCAGGCGCTTCAGGTGGCAAGCGTTCTGATCGAGCACTGGCAGACACGGACGCTGCGGCACGCCGAAGCCGAAGAGGCCGGATGGTATCGCGAGATGCTGGTCGAGCGGCCCGAGTTACAGAACGACGTGACCGTATTGACGCGCGATCACGAGCTGTTGCGCCTGCTGCTGGCCGAGGCCCAGGGCATTCTCACCGCGCGTGGCATCGCGTCTGGCGTCGTCGAGCGGTTCGAAGCTATGCTGCTGGTCAACAGCATACACAGCCGCGAAGAGGAACGTCGTCTACTCGGCGGCGAAGCCATCGTCGAGGAGCCAGACGATGGCTCGCACGGCGAGTCTCCGCCCAGTGAGCCGCCTGGCATGGCGCCAGGCGGCAGCGCTGCAGCCAACACCCCCGCCGCGCCCGTTCCACTCGCCATCGCTCGCCCGGAGCTTCACGCGCAACTAGTGGCGCTTCTGCGGCAGCGTGGGCTAAGCCCTGCGGACCTCCTGGCCGACCTGCGGGTGGATACAGCAGGTCAGACACTGCTCCATGTAGCCTACGGGCATGCGTATGCGCAGACAACAGAGTGGCCACTGGAGGCCGAGGCGACAGCGGAGACGAGTGAAGCCGCCCTGAATCAGATCGTCGAAGCGTGCGACCAGGCGACGAAGGCCGACTATCATGCGCGGATGCGCACGCCCACCTGATCGCGCCTGCTGTCCTGACTGCCTGGATCTGGTTCCCACGCACATGTCTGCCATCGGCCTGCTGCACGTCGCGTCAGCAAGCAGCCTCATCTAGAGAGAAGGTCGCCGGATGCCGGACTCCCAGATGCCCCACATGCCGAACGACGAAATGCGGGGAGCGTTCCTGCAAGGCGACCGCGAGGATCTGCTCGCGGTCCTCGCGCTCCGGTTCGGGGCCGTGCCGGAGGCCATCCAAGCATACATTGCAGCCTGCGACAACGCCGCGACGCTGGAGCGCTGGATTCTCGTCGCCGCAAATGTTCCCGACTGGGCCTCCTTTCTCAACGATCTCGACGCCGGGCCGCAGGCCTTCAGGCTGGTAGGCGCCAACTACGAGCCGAATGCTACCGAGTCGAGGGCCAGCACGCCGCCCGATGTGACGCCAGGAGTACGCGAGCCACGCCGACCGAACGAGGCGCGAGCGAAGGAGGATTGAGCAGTGCCAGATGTCACGAGTGTCCCCTGGTGGCGCCGCCTGAACTACCTGCGCCACGGCGAACGGATTGATCAGGAGTGGACAGAGCTGAGCCCACGGCCGCGCGCCTGGGAGGCGCTGTATCGCGGGCGCTGGCAGCACGACCGGGTCGTGCGCTCGACACATGGCGTGAACTGCACCGGATCGTGTAGCTGGCAGGTCTTCATCAAAGACGGCATCATCGCCTGGGAAACGCAGCAGACCGACTATCCCTCTCTCGGTCGCGACTTCCCCGAATACGAGCCGCGTGGCTGTCCGCGTGGGGCCAGCTTTTCCTGGTATACCTACAGTCCCATTCGCGTGAAACACCCGTATGTGCGGGGTGAACTGATGGAGATGTGGCGCGCTGAGCGGGCAGCGGGGCGGGACCCTGTCGCCGCCTGGGCGTCCATCGTGCGCCATCCCGAGCGACGGGAGGCGTATATCCGGGCGCGCGGCAAAGGCGGGCTGGTGCGCGCGACCTGGGAGGAAGTGACGGAGCTGATCGCAGCGGCCACGGTTCACACCATCAAGACCTATGGGCCAGATCGTGTCGTCGGCTTCAGCCCCATCCCCGCGATGTCGCAGGTCAGCTATGCGTCTGGCTCCCGCTTCCTCTCGCTGCTGGGCGGGACCATGCTCAGCTTCTACGACTGGTATGCTGATTGGCCGCCCGCTTCTCCGCAGATCTGGGGCGAGCAGACGGATGTGCCGGAGAGCGCGGATTGGTACAACGCCAAGTACTTCATCATCTGGGGTACCAATTTACCAATGACACGCACGCCCGACGCTCATTTCATGGTCGAGGCGCGCTACAACGGTACCAAGGTCATCGGCGTGAGTCCTGATTACGCCGAGTATGTCAAATTCGCTGATCTCTGGCTGCCAGCCAAGGCAGGCACCGACGCAGCGCTCGCGATGGCGATGACGCATGTCATCCTCAAAGAGTTCTATGTCGAGCGCGAGACGCCCTACTTTACAGACTACGTGCGGCGCTTTACTGATCTACCGTTCCTGGTGACGCTCAAGCAGCACGGCGATGCGTGGATGCCCGACCGCATGCTCAATGCGGAAGATGCGGGGATGCAGACCGCCTTATCCGAATGGAAGCCGCTGATCTGGGACGAACAGCGGAGCGGAGTCGCGCTGCCAAATGGCACGCTTGGGCATCGCTGGGATGGCTCAGGGCGCTGGAACCTGAAGCTGGAGGATGAAGCCGGAACGCCGCTCTCACCGGCCCTCACGCTACGTGGCGCAACCCAGGAGACCGCGCTGGTTGACTTCCCCTACTTTGGCGGGACCACTGGCGAGACCGTCCAGCGTGGGGTACCTGTGCAGCGCATCCAGCGGCCAGATGGTGAGGCGCTGCTCGTCACGACAGTGTTTGATCTGCTGCTCGCCCAGTGCGGTATCCGCCGTGATGGGATGCCTGGAGACTTTCCCGCGGACTACGATGACCCGAAACCCTATACGCCTGCGTGGCAAGAGGGCATCACGGGCGTCAAGCGGGAGTTGGCGATTCAGGTCGCGCGCGAGTTCGCCGACAACGCCGACCGGACGCGCGGCAAATCCATGATCGCATTGGGCGCCGGTACGAATCACTGGTACCACAGCGACATGATCTACCGCTGCATCATCAACCTGATCTTGCTGACAGGCTGCGAAGGAGTGAATGGTGGCGGCTGGGCGCACTATGTCGGTCAGGAGAAGGTGCGCCCGCTGGAAGGCTGGCAGATGGTCTCGTTCGGCCTCGATTGGACGCGGCCCGCACGGCAGATGCAGGGAACCAATTTCTTCTACCTGGTCTCCGATCAGTTCCGCTACGAGGACCTCGAAACCAAGGCGCTGAGCTCGCCGCTACGTGGCAGGTTCCACGACGTTCATCCCGCTGATATGAATGCGCTCGCGGCGCGGCTCGGCTGGCTGCCGTCGTATCCGCAGTTCGACCGCAGCTCGCTTGATCTGGTAGAGGAGGCCAGGGCGCGCGGCGCACAGAGCGACGAGGAGGTCATCAATGATGTCGTTCGTCGCCTGCGGAACAACGAGATTCACTTCGCGGCTGAAGCGCCGGATGATCCGGTCAACTTCCCGCGCGTCTTCTTCGTCTGGCGCTCCAATCTCATCGGGTCCAGCGGCAAAGGACATGAATATCTCCTGACCCATATGCTCGGCGCCGATGGGCATGTGCTGGGCGATGAAAATACCGCCTGGCGGCCAACCACGGTAGATGTGCCGGATGAGGCGCCGCGCGGGAAAGTGGACCTGATGGTGGACCTTGATTTCCGTATGACCTCGACGGGGCTATACGCCGATGTAGTGCTACCGTCGGCCACCTGGTACGAGAAGTACGACCTCTCCACCACAGACATGCATCCCTACGTCCATCCCTTCAATCCAGCGATCTCTCCGCCGTGGGAGGCGCGCACTGACTGGGGGACGTTCCGCGCGCTGGCGCAAGCGGTCACCCGGCTTGCACAGGATCATCTGCCCGCCAGTGACGACCTGATGATGATCCCTCTGCAGCACGACACGCCGGATGAGCTTGGGCAGCCGCTGGGCAAGGTGCGCGACTGGCGCGCGGGTGAGACGGAGCCAATTCCGGGCAAGACGATGCCACGGCTGGCAATCGTCCATCGGGACTATCCCAATCTGGATCAGATGTATATGTCGCTAGGTCCGCGGGCGCGGGAATCCATCGTCTGCAAGGGCATCACGATCAGCGGCGAGCGCGCATACGACGAGTTCGCCAGCCAGGTGGAGGCGTGCCGCACGCCGGGCGTGGCCGAGGGGCGACCCTCGCTGGAGAAGGACGAGAATGTCGTCCAGGCGATCATGACGTTCTCAGGCGCGACGAACGGCCGCCGTGCGGTCGAAGAGTGGGAAGCGCTTGAGCAGCGGACGGGGCTTTCGCTGGCCGCGATTGGCAAGGGGCATGAGGCGGAAGCGCAGACGCTGCAAAGCATTACCGCGCAGCCACGGCTGACGCTGGCGACCCCGGTCTGGAGCGGGTTGGAAGCGCCGGACCGCAGATACGCGCCCTTCACGCTCAACGTGGAGTACGGCGTACCCTGGCGAACACTCACGGGGCGGCAGCATCTGTATCAGGACCACGAACTGATGCTGGACTTCGGTGAGGGTTTGCCGCTCTTCCGGCCACCGCTCACACTGCCGCCGTTCGCGTCCGGCGATACGCATGTGCCACCCAACGAGGCGCGCAGCGTGACGGTACGCTACCTGACACCGCACCAGAAGTGGGGAATCCACACGACCTACACCGATACGCCGCAGATGCTCACGCTCTTCCGCGGCGGCCAGACCATCTGGGTGAGTGAGGAGGACGCGACCGCGCTGGGGATCCATGACAACGACTGGGTCGAAGTCTACAACCGCAATGGCGTCATCGCCGCCCGCGCTGTCGTGACCTACCGGCTGCCTGAAGGAGTCGCCATGATGTACCACGCGCAGGATCGCACCGTCGGCGTGCCGGGAACGGAAATTACCAAAGATCGTGGCGGGACCCACAACAGTGTGACGCGCGTCATCCCGAAGCCGACCCACATGGTCGGGGGGTATGCTCATCTCTCCTTCGGGTTCAACTATTACGGTCCGTCGGGGCATCAGCGCGACACCATCACCTGGATTCGCCCACTGAAGGAGGTGGAGTGGCTTGAACATTAAAGCGCAAGTGGCGATGGTCATGAACCTCGACAAGTGCATCGGCTGCCACACCTGCAGCGTCACCTGCAAGAACGTGTGGACCAACCGGCCGGGCGTCGAATACATGTGGTGGAACAACGTCGAGACGCGGCCTGGACCCGGCTACCCACAGGAGTGGGAGGATCAGGACCGCTACAACGGCGGTTGGGAGCTGCACGACGGCACGCTGCAACTCAAGGCTGGTGGTCCGGCGGTCAAGCTGGCGACGATCTTTGCCAATCCGAACATGCCGACGATTGATGATTACTACGAGCCGTGGACCTATGACTACGACACCCTGATTCACAGTCCGCGTCGAGAGCATCAACCAGTAGCCCGGCCGCGTTCGGCGATGACGGGTGAGTGGATTGATAACCCCATCTGGGGGCCGAACTGGGATGACGATCTGGCCGGCGGACGCGCTATCGCGCCGCGCGACCCGAACGTGCGCGGGCTAGAGGAGCATATTGCCTTCGAGTACGAGCAAACTTTCATGATGTACCTGCCGCGTATCTGCGAACACTGCCTGAACCCGTCGTGCGTCGCGTCGTGTCCGGTCGGCGCCATCTATAAGCGCGACGATGATGGCATCGTGCTGGTGGACCAGGAGACCTGCCGGGGCTGGCGCTTCTGCATCAGCGGCTGCCCCTATAAGAAGATGTACTTCAACTGGAACACGCACAAGGCCGAGAAGTGTACCTTCTGCTATCCGCGCATCGAAGCGGGCCTGCCGACCGTCTGTTCGGAAACCTGTGTAGGGCGCATTCGCTACCTGGGCGTGGTACTCTACGACGCTGATCGTGTGTTCGAAGCGGCGTCAGTCGCGAATCCGCAGGAGCTCTATCAGGCCCAGCTCGACGTGTTTCTCGACCCGCATGATCCCGACGTAATCCTCGCGGCCAGGGAGGCGGGCATCAATGACGCCTGGATTGAGTCGGCGCAGAACTCACCGGTCTACAAGCTCGCGATGGATTGGCGGGTGGCGCTGCCGCTGCATCCAGAGTATCGCACCCTGCCGATGGTATGGTATGTTCCATCGCTCAGCCCAATCATGAATCATCTGGCGCACGAAGAGCAGATGAGCGGGCAGGCGTACCTCGCGGCGGTGGACCAGATGCGCATTCCAATGGCGTATCTCGCATCGCTGCTCACCGCGGGAGATGTGGGCCTGATTCGTGATGTGCTGGTGCGGCTCGTGGCGATGCGCATGCATATGCGCCAGCGCTCGGTAGGCGACGTGGATGACACCACACTGCTGCGGGAGTCGGGCATGACCGCGCGCGATCTCGAAGATATGGCGCGGCTGCTCGGTGTCGCCAAGTACGATGAGCGATTTGTGATTCCAACCGCGCGCCGCGAGGACGTTCCAGATCCGGTCTATCTGCAGGGCGCCTGTGGTCTCGAAGGGATTGCGCCGCCTGAGGGCATCTGGCCGCAATCGCGGATCAACCGCGCGCGCGAACGGGAGCGCGAGTGATGGCTGACCAGCGCCACCCACAGCAGCCGGCGCAGGGATCGTCTCCCTCCGAGCCGGAACGTGACGCCCGCGCGGACCAGCCGGGAACTACGGGCGATGCGGGAGATGCCGGAGACGAGGCCCGGCGCGACGTCTTCATCGCTGCGGCGCGCCTGCTCGCCTATCCTGATCGCGCGCTATGGATGCTGCTGCCTGCGATTGAGGCGCGCCTGCGTGAACTGCCCGCCAGTGACGCCCTCGCCCAGCTGGTAACTGTGGCGCAACGGCTGCGCGCAACGGGAGCGGCTGAACTGGAAACGCACTACGTGGCCACGTTCGACTTCAACGAAGCGACGTCGCTCTATCTCACAGCGCACGAGTTGGGCGACAGTCGCCGCCGAGGGCAGGCGCTGGTGGAGTTGCGCACGATGCTGCGGGCGTCTGGCTTCGAGGAGGTCACCGAGGAACTACCGGACTACCTGCCATTGTTGTTGGAGTTTCTGGCGTATGCTCCAGCGGATACATCACTCGACGCGCTGGAGCGACGGCTGGCGGCCGTCTGCGAGCGAATCTCTGCCAAACTGGACGCAGACAACCTGTACCGGGCCGTGTTTGTCGCGCTGTGCGGCGTGTTACCTGCGCCAGAGGAATCGAACCCAGAGCGGCGCTTCACGCAGCGCGAGCAGGCGGACACGGGTGAGATGCCGTACCCGCTCCAGTACGAGTGATGCGTGATGGATCTGGTTCCCGGACGACAGGCGCGCTCTGCGAGGCTCACTGAGTCACGGAGCGACCAGCCCTCTATGGCGTCTCGGCGCGATCATGATGCGGCGCTCGATTCACGGCTATCCAGCCGAAGGCGCAGGTTGGGGGGATGGCTCCCCAGTGCAACGGTTCCCGTGTCTGGAGCGTGCGCTCGCCCGACCTGTAGCGCACGCCACCTAACTCCACCGCCAAATGGAGATCCACTGCCAGGTGGCCTCGCCGACGACATCGCCTGCCATCGCCGAGCCAATGCGCCTGTGATATTAGTCGCTGCTCCACCGCCGCCTGTGCGATAAGCTTCGAAGTATCGGGATGCGACAGAGCTACGGCACAGCGACAGGGCGGCTCAACTTGGGCCGAGGCGCCGCGTGGGTGTGCGAACCTTGGCAGGCGCGTACGATGGACACGATAGAGCGGCATCATGCGAAACACGACTGGAGATGATGATTGGCTTTGGCTCTATCTGACGTTCCAGCGCGGCGCCCGGCTGCTCATCCCCGCCGTATCCGCCGACCTGATGGCGCCGCCGTTCGTCAGCGCTCCGACCGGCACTATGGCTGGCGATATAGCCGCCATAGACATGCGACCTGAGCCAGGCCACGGAGCGCCTGATGGCGCGCGCTGAAGAATAAGAAGCATAATCGGACGCTGTGAAGGGAAAGGTTGGCGTCGCTATGGCTGGGAAGACGAGCGCGAAGATCACCACCAAGACTGGCGATGCTGGCCTGACGGGCGTCCTGGGGCCGGAGCGTCTGCCTAAGGAAGATTCGCGTATCGAAGCGCTGGGCGCGGTGGACGAGGCGACCTCGGCGCTCGGCCTGGCACGCGCGTGGTGCGACGATCCGTCGGTCTACGCTATCCTGATCCACGTGCAGCGGAATCTCTATACGCTGATGGCTGAGGTTGCGACAACCACCAATCACCCGGACGCCATCGGTATGCGCATCACCCGCGACGATGTCACCTGGCTGGAGCGCACCCAGGACAGTCTGTTGGCCCGCACGGAGATCCCGCCGCACTTCATTCTGCCGGGCGACACGCGCGCAGGCGCGACACTGGACTTCGCTCGCGCCACCGCGCGCCGCGCCGAGCGGGCCATCTCGCGGCTTGTCCACGCAACCAATGCGGGAAGCGCGAGCAGAACAGGTGGCCTGGCGGGCGGCGAAGCGCTGCGCTACCTGAATCGGCTCTCGGATCTGCTCTTTGTACTCGCACGTGTTGCGGAGGTCGGCGCCGGAGGCAGCACGCCAGCCCGTCTGCCCAACGAGGGAAGCGGCGCCAGCGGCGTCGAGCCATCGCTGTGATCGGCGCTGTGATCGGCGCTATGAGCCACTAGCGTTGCGCCAATTCCGTGCAGCCCGCCACGCGCGTTCAGCAGTGTTTGCCCGCGCGATGTAGACTGGATGCGCGACAGGCAGCGCGGATGGGTGGACAGTTCGCGGCAGGCGATGGCGGCGACTACTGCTCGCATGTGGTATCGAATGGTACGGGTCGGAGGGCGCACGAGGAGTCAGGAGCGATGGCACACAGCGCACAGAGGTCAGGCGCGGATGGCGCTCGAATAGCCGAGATCAAGATCCGGCGCTACCAGCCCGAGCGGGCGTCGAAACCGTACTGGCAGACGTTTCAGGTCGAGGTCGAGGGCAATGATCGCCTGCTCGACGCGCTGAATCGGATCAAATGGGAACAGGACGGCACATTGACGTTCCGCCGCTCCTGCGCGCACGGCGTGTGCGGCTCCGACGCCATGCGCGTCAACGGGCGGAACCGGCTCGCGTGCAAGCTCTTGATGGCTGATGTCGGCCAGCGAGTCATGGTCGAGGCGATGCTCGGCTACCCCGTCATCCGCGACCTGGTGGTGGACATGGATCCGTTCTTCGCCAAGTATGAAAAGGTCAAGCCGTATCTGATCAACGATGAGCCGCCGCCACGTACTGAGCGCCTGCAAGCGCCCGAAGAGCGGGCGCGTTATGACGTTAGCACCAAGTGCATCCTCTGTGGCGCCTGCACTGGCTCGTGTCCGCAAGTCTGGGCCAATCCGCAGTGGGTTGGCCCAGCCTCCATTGTCAACGCCCACCGCTTCATCTTCGACAGCCGCGACCGTGGAGCCGCCGACCGGCTACGCATCTTGAGCGACTACGATGGCGTCTGGCCCTGCAAGACCATCTTCAACTGTACCGAGTGCTGCCCACGCGGCATCCCTGTCACCGATACCATCGAGCAGGTGAAGCGCGCCATCATGTACAGGACAAACGAGACGTCGTAGCCCGGCGCCGCGCAGTGTCTCAGCGACTCGGTCCGCTGCGCGGCTACTACTCCCCGATGTACGTTGGCGTCAGACCTGTGGATGCGGACTGGACGGACGCACCTCGATCTTGCCATCCCGCACACGGGTCTCGTAGATCGGCTGCGGGAAGGTGGCTGGGCCATTGAGTATCGCGCCATCACTCAGGCGGAAGCGCGAGCCGTGCCAGGGACAGGTCACACTGCACTCGCCCAGTGTTCCCTCCGAGAGCGGGCCGCCGAGGTGCGCACACGTGTCGGCGAGCGCATAGATGTGCCCCTGCTGGCGTACCAGGAGAACAGGTACGTCCGCGATGGTCACGCGCTGGAGGTCGCCTTCGCGCAGCTCATCGTCGGCGAGTGTAGGTTGCCAGTCCTCTGGAATCTCTTGCTCCGGAATATGGGTCACGCCGAGGCGCTGACCGTAGGCGAGGTCGCCGCCAATGTAGGCGCCGACGGCCATAAAGCCATAGCCGATGAGCGCGGTTAGCTTGCCCGCGCCGCGCTTGCCGTTGAGCCGATACACCAGCGATGCGCTATAAAGTCCGAGGGCGGCGACGTTGAGCAGCGCGTGACTGAGGCCGAGTCGCCGCTGTCGTCCGATGGTGTACTGCCACTGCGCGGCGCCGGTCATGGCGGAGGCGACAGCGCCAAGGATTCCAGCGCCGAGAGCGATGTCTGCGCCTGTGTTACGCTCAGCACGACCAGTGAGCGTTTCGATGCCGTCCATCGCCAGCGTTACGGTCCACGCGCCAATGGGGATGTCGGTCAGCATGGGGTGCAGCGGATGGCCAAACCAGACACCGTTGAGGAAATCATCGAGCTTCGTCGGACCACCAGTAGGCCGCGTGAGAACCTTGCTCACTGCGCCCGCAAGTGTCTCGCTCGGCGCTTCGAGCCAGCTCTGATTCTCGATGACGTTCATTGCTTCGAGCAGTTCCATCGTGATCTCCATCCTGTAGCGCATCGTGCGCTGCCCAGTCCTGCCCAGTCCTGCCCAGTTCCTGCTCTGCGCGTCTGGCCGGATGGCTGGACGCTCTCGCTAGCGCTGGCGGTTTCCGCATATCTCACGCCAGCTTTCCAATAACGATTCGTCGAGCCAGGGGTCTCCCGGCTCGACGGATCAGCGATTCGTCAGGCGCGCAGCGCCTCTGGCTGAACTCAGCGCCTGCTGTAGCTATTCGACCCAGACCCGGCGACAGGATCGAGTGAATCGAGAAATTCGTGCGGCGGTCGCTCAAAACGGCCGGCTGGCTCCGGCGTCGCTGGCTCGTCGTCGTATACCGGCGCCGGCCGTGGCTGCTGCGGCTGGGCGCGCGGGGGCGCGGGTACCCGTGTCGTCGCGGCATGCCCGGTTCCATAGCCGTAGCGGGCGCGATACAGCAGCGGCGCACGTGTCATGTATCCCATGGGGATACTATACATATGAACCAGTCGCGTAAACGGCGAGATGCCGAACAGCGTGAACGCCAGCGCAATATGTACCTGTAGGAGCAGCGGCACGCCAGCCATCAGCGTGGTGTTGGGCTGGAGCGTGAGCACGCTGCGAATCCACGGGCCAACCGTCGTGCGATACTCGTAGGGGCCGTGTACGAGACTGTAGCCAAGCGTGAAGGCGAGGCCCAGGAAGATGACGAGCCACAGCAGCCCATCAGATACATAATCGGAAAAGTCAGAGTTCATGCGTACACGGGAGTTCGCGATCCGTCGGTAGAGCAGGATCGAGATGCCGGCAAGGGTGACCAGGCCGCTCAAGCCGCCCAGCACGACGGCGCCGCCGTGATACAACTCCGACGAAATGCCAAGCGCGTTGTAGAACTCGATGGGAACCAGCAGGCCGGCGACATGGCCAGCGAACACGAACAGGAGGCCAACATGGAAGAGCATGCTGCCAGTGGTCAATAGTTTCTTTTCCAACAGCTCGCTCGACTTTGAGGTCCAGCGCAGCTGATCGTCCTGGTAGCGATAGAGCGTGCCGACGATCATCACCACCAGACAAATGTAGGGGAACACCCCCCAGGTAAACACTCCAAGTTGCGTCATGTCAGGTCTCCGAATTGTCTGTCGTATGTGTTGTGTATGAGCGGCGCCACGCATGTCACGTGCTGCGACGTCGCTGCCACTATGTGCCACCTCGCCGGAAATGGTTCGGGCCACCAGCGCGGCCCACTTCCCATCCCCACCCTCCAGCGTATGGCGAGAATCGGTGGTGCGCTGTGACATATGTCCTGTCATCTGCTCGACGTCATGCGCTAGTCCGAACGGCATGCTCCGCCGATGCTGGCGATGGCTCGCTGGACTGCTGGACTGCGTGGATTTGTGCGACATGAGATGTGCAGCGTGTGTGGCGGCGGGGTATGATAGGTATAGTAGTGACGTTGTACGAGACGCGTGGAGCTGTCGCTCATGCCGCCTGCCACGCCCTCGTTACGAACTGGCAACCAGACGGTCGTGACACGGAACGACAGTAGCGGAGCTAGAGAGCTGGGAGGATTGAAACGCAATGCTCAGCGCCAGTGAACGCGAATATCTTCGTCAGATTCCGCTCTTCGCATCGCTCGACGAGGAAACGCTGGCGCAGGTGGGGGCTGCGACGTCCGTTCGACACTATGATCGTGGAGAGGTGATCGCGGTCGAAGGCGAGCGCAGAGGATCACTGCGCTACGTTCGAACCGGACTCGTCAAGCTGGCGACGACCTCAGCCGAGGGGCGCGAGCAGGTGCTGCGCCTCGTGCGGGCCGGGCAGACATTTAATCTCGTCGCTGCGCTCGATAGCCAGCCAAGCGCCGCGACCGCGACCGCGCTCGATCTCACGACGATCTATGCCGTCCGCCGCGAGATGGTTCATAGGTTGCTCGCCGAGCGCCCGGCCGTCGCTCAGGCTGCCTTGCAGGCGTTGGCTGCCGACACACGCGAGATGATCGCGCTGGCCAAGGATCTCGCGCTCTACCATGTCAGCGAACGCGTGGCCCGCCTGCTGCTCGATCAGGAGCGCTGCGCCTGCGATCGCTGCCGCAACCACTACATGACACAGCAGGAGATGGCGGCTATTGTCGGCACCGCACGCGAGATGGTTGGCCGCACCCTGCACGAGTTCCAGGCAGCTGGTATCATTGACCTTCACAACGGACACGTCATCGTGCGCGACCGGGAACGCTTGAGCGTGGTCGCTCGCGAGCAAGCGAACGCACGCAGCCACACGCGCCAGCACCCGGCAGCGAGCGAGCACAGCAAAGACGACCACGCGCTCCCACCGCGCGCGGCGGTGCACACCAGGCGGCACGCGACGGATGCTGAGCCACGCGAGCATGCTGCCGACTGAAATGACGGAGACAAGGGCTGCCAGGAATCGCACATTTCGCCTGTCTCCGTTCGTGACGCGCCCATAAGCCACTGCCCGTTCTGGCTTGCTGCCCTCTGCTTCTTTGATGTATAGGGCTATCTAGTTGGGGAGCATGTCATCAGAGCGTTTCTGCACTGTCTCGGCGCTGGTTGGGGTAGTGGTGGCAACAAGAACGCCACCGCAGGCATGGAGGGCGATTCTCTGCGGTGGCGCGACATGCGATGCTGTCTGGTATGGTGGCGGAAGGGGTGGGATTCGAACCCACGGACCAGGAAACCCCGGTCAGCGGTTTAGCAAACCGCCGCACTAGACCTACTATGCGACCCGTCCAAAGAGGACGTTCGCTGGTCTGAGCGAACGTCCTCGGTGCCAAAGGGGGGACTCGAACCCCCATGCCCTTGCGAGCACAGCGCCCTGAACGCTGCGTGTCTACCGATTTCACCACTTTGGCATGCGGCCAGCGCTCTG
>JAICVT010000101.1 GCA_025935235.1 Ktedonobacterales bacterium
GCCAGTCGCGCTCGCTCGCCTCGCCCACGCTTGCTGTCATGCCTGCTCCCCCGGCCAGATCAGCGCGCTCGCCCAGTCGCATCATCTGAGCGCGCATCCCAATATTGTAGCCGATGGAGGGCTGGCGCTGGCGCCGCGCCGCTAGATGTCTATGCCTTGCGCGCCGTTCGAGCCGAGGATCAGCGAGATTTCGCCGCCGTGATGCAGGTCATGCTCGATCAGATGCCAGACGACCCACTGGCGGGTGAAGGTCTCCGGTTCGCCCGGCGAAGGCGCGCTATTAGGGACAGTCTGCGCCAGATCGGCGAGCGTCCATGCGCCCAGCGCATCCCACAGCGCGCCCCAGGATGCGCGCAGCCCTTCCACCAGCTCCGCTGCGGGCCGCTCCGGCGCGTCTTTGTCGTCCCAGGCGCCGAGCGCAAGCAGCGCGTTGCCGCCAAGCCCCAGCTCATAGTGACACCAGCGCGCCTGTGCGCCGATGATGTGGAGAGCGATCTCGCCCACACTGCGCAGGCTCCCCGCCGTGCGATAGTTCAACTGTTCCGGCGTCAACGGGCTGATAGCCTGGATGAGATGCTCGTGGTACGTGTCCCAGCCCTGATACACGTCGCGCGCGGTCGTCATGCTGTCCGTCAAAGGCAAGCCTCGCTTCACTAATGGTCACTCGTAAACCGTTGAGCGCGCAGAGCGCGTCTGCGCATTCTATGCGCGGAGCCCGCCTGCCCGCAAGGGCGCCTGAGCCGCTGAGTCTGATGAAGCCGATGCGGTATCATGCGGCTGCGCGGGGTTGCGGAGCGCCGCGCGGCGGGCGTTCTGACGAGCCGGGCGAGTGAGTAGAGGTGAGACGATGGCGCGACTGGTCATCTCGACGGTGGGATCGAGCGGCGACCTATACCCGTACATCGCGCTGGGGCTGGGCCTACGCCAGCGCGGACACACGGTCATCTTCGCCGTGGAGGAAGGCTTCGCTCCGCGCCTGCGCGCTGAGGGCTTTGAGGTCCGGCCCCTGCGCGGCGATGTGGGCGCGCTGCTCGGCTCCCATGCCCGCGAGATGGTGACAGGCGCCGACCCGTTCGCGTCGCTGCGAGCCATCGCGCGCCACTATCTGGCGCCATCGCTGGCCGCGAATATCGCCCTGCTGCGCGACCTCTGCGCCGACGCCGACGCGCTGATCGCCTCGGCTGGCCAGGTCGCCGCCTCAGCGGTGGCCGAGCTGACTGGCGTGCGCTGGGTGACAGTGGCGCTCTCGCCGACCATTCCCTCGGCCTGGGTCGCGCCCTCGCGCGAGGCCGGTCGGCTCCCCGGCGCGGCGGGCCGCCTGGTCAACCGCGCGCTGTGGACGCTGGGCGGCGTCGGCATCGCGCGGGCCAGCGATCCGCCGCTGAACGCCGTTCGCGCGCAGTTTGGGCTAGCGCCACGCCACCGCCTGCTGGGCGATGGCGCCCTCTCGCCGGAGCTGACCGCCGTGGCCGTCTCGCCCGCCTTCTTTCCGCGCCCGCCCGACTGGCCCGCCAGCGCGCGGGTGACAGGCTACCTCTTTTGGGATATCCCCTCCGGCTGGCGCGAGCCGCCTGAGCTGACGGACTTCCTGAGCGGCGAGCGCCCGGTGGTGGCCATCTCGTCTGGCTCGATGGGCGCCGAGGTAGGCGACGCCTTCGCTGACTTCTTCGCGGCCAGCGTCGCGGCGATCCACCGGGTCGGCGCGCGGGCGCTGGTGATCGGCGCGGGCGCCGCCTACACCGAGGACGGGCCGGAGACGCTGCGGGTGAACTACGCGCCCTTCTCGCTGGTCTATCCGCGCTGCGCAGCCGTCATCCATCATGGCGGCGCGGGGACGCTCGCCCAGAGCCTGCGCGCGGGCGTTCCCGCGCTGATCGTCCCGTGGGGCGCCGACCAGTTCTTTCACGGGCTGCTGGCCGAGCGCGCGGGCGTCGGGCGGACCTTACCGCGCAGGCGCTATACCACCGAGCGGGCGCGGGCCGCGCTGACAGCGCTGCTATACGAGCCGCGCTATCACCAGCGGGCGCAAGCGCTGGCCAGCCAGATCGCGCGGGAGGATGGCGTGGGCGCGCTGTGTGACGCCATCGAGGCGCGGCTGGCCCAGCCAGCGTCGAGACAGGCGCGGGTTGGCGCGCTCCACGAGCGCGAGGGAGGGTGAGGAGCGCATGGATGGCATCTTCGTCATTGATAAGGGCGAGGGGCTGACCTCGCATGATGTCGTGGCGCGCGTGCGGCGGCTGACCCGCCAGAAGCGGGTAGGCCACGCAGGCACGCTCGATCCCGCCGCCACGGGCGTGCTGCCGATCCTGCTGGGGCAGGCGACGCGCGTAGCGGAATATCTGAGCGCGAGCGGCAAGGCCTATCGCGCCGTCATCCGCTTCGGCATGGAGACGACCACCTACGACCGTGAGGGCGAGGTGACGCGCACAGCGGAGCCAGAGGCGCTGGCCGCGCTGACGCTGGCGCACATCGAGGCCGCGCTGCCCGCGTTCCTCGGTGAGCAGGAGCAACTGCCTCCGATCTATTCAGCCATCAAGCGCGACGGTCAGCCGCTCTACGCGCTGGCGCGAGCGGGCAAAGCGGTTGTAGTCGAGCCGCGCCGTGTGCGGATTGATGCGCTGCGCGTGGTGGTGTGGAACTCGCCCGACTTGACGCTGGATGTGGAATGCGGCAAGGGGACGTACATCCGCTCGCTGGCGCATGACCTCGGCCAGCGCCTCGGCGCAGGCGCGCACCTGGCGGCGCTCACCCGCACGCGCAGCGGCCCCTTCACGCTCGACCAGGCGATCACGCTGGAGCAACTGGAGCAGGCGCTGGCGACGGAGGCCTGGCGCGACCAGCTCTTCGCGGCGGATGAGGCACTGCTGGACTGGCGCGCGGTCATCCTGAGCGCGGCCAGCGAGGCGCGCATGCGCAACGGGCAGCCGCTGCGCTTCGCCCGGCGACCTCACCCCCAGCCCCTCTCCCAGGGGGCGAGGGGAGAAGACGCGCCTCCCGCCCGCGCCTACTCCGCCGATGGCCGCTTCCTGGGCATCGTGCTGTGGAGCGCGGAGCAGGCGGCGTGGCAGCCGCACAAAGTGCTGCCCACCCAGCTTGAGGCGGAGTAGTAGCCGGAACCTCACCCCCAGCCCCTCTCCCACAGGGAGAGGGGAGCCGGAGGGTGATCGTATGCTCTGAGCGCTTCCGCTGGAGGACGCTTCCGTGGCTCCCCTCTCCCGCACAGCGGGGGAGGGGCTGGGGGTGGGGGCGCTACGCCTTCAGCCGCTCCGCGTACTTCTTGCGGAACTTCGCCACCTTGGGCGCGATCACCACCATGCAGTAGGGCGCTTCGGGATGGTTGCGGAAGTAGTTCTTGTGGTAGTCCTCGGCGGGATAGAAGGCCGTCAATGGCTCAATGGTTGTCACAATCGGCTGGTCGTAGAGCTTTTCGTCGGTGATCTCGCGGATCACCTCCTGCGCCACGCGCCGCTGCTCGTCGTCGTGCGGCAAGATCACCGAGCGATACTGCTCACCGACATCGGCTCCCTGGCGATTGAGCGTGGTGGGATCGTGGGTGGCGAAGAAGACATGCAGCAGATCGCTATACGAGACCTGGCGCGGATCGAAGACGACCTGCGCCACCTCAGCGTGGCCGGTGCGCCCCGTACACACCTGCTGATAGCTGGGGTTCGCGACATGCCCGCCCGCGTAGCCCGGCTTCACCGAGACGACGCCGCGCAAGCTGTCGAAGATTGGCTCGATGCACCAGAAGCAGCCGCCGCCGAGGGTCGCCGTCTCCAATTCCTGTGATCTCTGTGCCTGCGCGCCGTCTGGCTGCGCCTGGGATGTCACTGTCTCGTCGCTCATAGCTGATACCCGCCTGTCCTGTATTCGTCTGGCCGAGGCCGCATCGTCCTCACCATATGGACTGCTATTTCGCCTCACCGTTACACCTGCGTTTGCCCCACTTGACGTATTGTGCCACAGCGCGCAAGCCGCTCGCCGCCGCTGGCATTGCGACCAGCCAGACGACGAGCGGCTCGTGTGACGCTCGGGCGATTCAAGCGCCCGGACTACTCCTTCACGTCGGGTAGCGCGGTCATGGCGATCATCACCGCGATGAAGACCGCCGCGTAGATGCCCGTCACCAGCAGCGTGTGTCCGCCCGCCACCGGCGTCAGCGGAGCGAAGGTGTTGATGAGCGAGAGCTGTGGATGCGAGAGCAGCAGGCCCCCCATCGCATCCAGGTTCAGGCCGAGGAAATCGCCGCTCAGCAGCGCCCAGAACGTCGATCCGGTGAGCGCGGTAATCAGCGTCAGCGGCAGGATCGAGAGATTGTCGATCGGGAACCAGATCATCGAGGCGCTCAGCCCCGCCGCCAGCGATCGCGTCACCGTCGTCACCGCCGCCGCCAGCAAAATCGAGACGAGCAGGCTGATGACTACTGACGCGACATACAGCCGCGCATCGGACCAGAAGGTCGCATCCGCCGCTTTGAACACATCGAGGTTGCCCGCAGCCACCTGGATGCCGATCAGCCCGCAGAGCGAGGCGAAGAGCGTCAGCAGCGCGCCGAAGACCACCGCGACCAGCGCCAGCACGCTCAGCTTGGCGAAGAGCAGTTGTAGCCGCCCCACGCCGCGCCCCAGCAGCACGCGGATCGTGCCGCCGGAGTATTCCATCCCGATCAGTCGCGCCGTCAGGATAATCATCATCATGCCCCAGAAGACGCGCAGCAGGAACAGGTACATCTCCATGAAGCTGTAGATGCCTTCCTGCGGGTTCTGGCGCAGGCTCTCAGCCAGATGGCCGCCCGCCGCGAACACCACCGTGACCAGGATGTAGCCGCCGACCATCAGGCCCAGCATAATCCAGAACGTCCACTGGCGCGAGATCTTGAGCCACTCACCGCGCATGATGCCCACAAAGCTCGGATGCGGCTCGCGCTCGGCCACCGCCCGCACGCTTGCGCCGCTCATCGTCATCGCCATCGGACTATCCTCCCCACCTTGTGTTGTTGCGTGTGTCACGCGACCATCCCTGACCAGCGAAGCCGCCCAGGGATGGTCGGCGCCCGGGCTACTCTTTTACGTCGGGTAGCGCGGTCATGGCGATCATCACCGCGATGAAGATCGCCGCGTAGATGCCCGCCACCAGGAAGGTATGCCCAGCCGTCACTGGCGTCAGCGGCACGAGGAAGCTGCCAATCTGCGAGACCGATGGACTGGAGAGCACTTTCTCTGGCATCACGTTCAGATTCAGGCCGAGGAAATCACCGCTCAGCAGCGACCAGAAATCCCAATGCGTCAGGCGGTCGCCCAGCACCAGCAGCAGAATCGAGAAGTTGTCGACCGGGAACCAGGCGATACTGACGCTCAGCCCCGCCGCCAGCGAACGCGTCACTGTCGTCACTGCCGCCGCCATCAGGATGGAGACCGCCAGGCTGATCGCCACCGACCCCATGTAGGCGCGCGTGTCGCTCCAGAAGGTCGGCGTGGCGGCGTTGAAGACGTTGAGATTGTGGACCACCGCCTCGATCGCGATCAGGCCACAGATCGCCGAGAAGATCACCAGCAGCGCCGCGCAGATGAACGTGACCAGCGCGATCACGCTCAGCTTGGCGAAGAGTAGTTGCAAGCGTCCCACGCCACGCGCCAGCACCACCCGGATCGTGCCGCTGGAGTACTCCATTCCGATCAGCCGCGCCGTCAGCACGATCACCATCATGCCCCAGAAGACCCGCAGCAGGAAGAGATCGCTCTGGACGAAGGTGTAGAGTACCGCCAGCGGCTCGCGCTGGATGCGGTCAGCCAGATGGCCGCCGCCCGCCAGGATCAGCGAGAAGAGGATGTAGCCGCCGACCATCAGGCCCAGCATAATCCAGAACGTCCACTGACGCGAGAGTTTGAGCCACTCGCCGCGCATGATGCCCACAAAGGAGGGTCGCGCCATATGCGCGCTGGCCGCGCGGGCGCTGGTCTCGGTATAGGTTGTCGCCATCGCTCGTATTCCTCATTCCAGTCCGCGCGGGCGGACGGTATCGTTGGCGGCCACTAGCGGCTCGTGTCGCCCGAAGACTCACCCGTCAGCCGCAGGAAGACCGCTTCCAGATCCTCGCTGTAGGGCGCGATGGTCTCTGGCGCGAAGCCCGCGTTCACCAGGAAGAGGTTCAGTTCGCGACCGTGGCCGTCCGGCGCTGTTACCACCAGCACGCCGTCCGCCTCGAGCCGCGCGCTGGCGCCCCACGGCTGGCGCTTGGCCGCCGCGAGCGCCTCAGTCGCGCGCCCCGGCTCGAAGGTCACGCGGAAGGCGCCATGCGAGCCGACCAGCGTGTCAATGTCGGCCACCGTCACCAGCTTGCCCTTGCTCAGAATCGCCACGCGATCGCAGATCTGGCGCACCTCGGTCAGCACATGGCTGGAGACGAAGACCGTCTTGCCCTGGGCGGCGAGCTGGCGCAGCAGGTCGCGCATCTCCACGATGCCCGCCGGATCGAGACCGTTGGCCGGCTCATCCAGGATCAGCAGGTCGGGATCGTGCAGCAGCGCCATCGCCACGCCCAGCCGCTGCTTCATGCCCAGCGAGTAGGTCTTGACGCGGTCGTCATCGCGTCCCTTCAGCGCCACAAGTTCGAGCACCTCGTCAATGCGCCGCTCGGAGACGCCGCCCAGCGTGTTGGCGATGGCGCGCAGATTGTCGCGACCAGAGAGGTAGAGGTAGAGCGCAGGCTGCTCGACCAGCGCGCCAACCTTCGGCAGAATCTCGGCGCGGTCGGAGGCCACATCGCGCCCCAGCACCTGCACCGAGCCATCAGTCGGGCGGATCAGCCCCAGCGCCATGCGGATGGTGGTCGTCTTACCCGCGCCGTTTGGCCCCAGGAAGCCGAAGACTTCGCCCTGCCTGATCTCCAGATCGAGATGGTCAACCGCCAGCCGTTCGCCATAGCGCTTGGTCAGGCCAAGCGTGCGCAGCGCCACCGGGGCGCTCGCCGCGCGTGTGGCGCGAACCTGGGTCGTCGTTTCAGTCGCCATATGATCCCTTCTCCTCCAGGTCTCCGATTAGAGCCTCGCTGCTGGCGCCGCATCGGCCTCCGGGCCATCAGCCCCGCCATCCGCTCCGCCGTGCGCTCCCTGGCGCTTCCACACCAGCATACGGCTGGTCTGTCGCGCATGTATCGTGTGGTTGTCGCAACTCTGTCGCAACAGCGTACAGGATATGTCGAGGCGGGTATACTGTACGCGCAGAGGAATTCCTTATCTCCCCCTCGCCCTGCGGGAGAGGGGGCTGGGGGGTGAGGTCGCATGGCGAGCATTTTGCTGGTGGAAGACGCGCAGGAGCTGGCGCGGGTCGTCGCTCGCGAGCTGGAGGCGGCAGGCTACCAGGTGGCACAGGCGGGCGATGGCCTGACCGCGCTCGACCTGCACGCCCGCGAGCGCCCCGACCTGGTCATCCTGGACTGGATGCTGCCCGGGCTGGACGGCCTGGCCGTGCTGCGCCGCATGCGCGAGACGGCGGCCACGCCCGTGCTGATGCTCACCGCGCGCAGCGAGGAGGCCGACCGTGTGATCGGCCTGGAGGTCGGCGCGGACGACTATCTGACCAAGCCCTTCAGCATGCGCGAGCTGCTGGCGCGGGTGCGGGCGCTGCTGCGGCGGGTGGAGCTGATCCGCCAGACGGTCAGCGCCGACCGCGAGCCGGGCGAGACGCCGCTGCGCTACGGGCCGCTGCTGCTGAATCCCGCCGCGCGGCTGGTGACGCTCGACGGCGCGCCGATTGACATCAGCGCGACGGAGTTCGCCCTCTTGCAGTTGCTGATGCGCAGCCCGGGGCGAGCGTTCAGCCGCGCCTATCTGCTGGAGACGGTCTGGGCCGAAGACTACGTCGGCGGCGACCGTTCGGTGGATAACGCCATTCTGCGGCTGCGTAAGAAGATCGAGCCGCTGGGCGAGGCGATTGAGACGGTCTGGGGCGTCGGCTACCGGCTGCGCGCCGAGGAGACGTGAGCCATGCACACTGAATCGCAGCCGAACGAGAGCGCGCAGCCAGCGCCGCGACCCCGGCGCTTTCTGGCGGTGACGCCGTGGCCCCGCGCGCTGATCGAGACGGTCGCGCTGGCCGGGCTGTTCGCGGTGATGCTGCCGCTCTATCCCGGCCAGCATACCGAGCTGAATCTGTGGCTGGCGTTCATGCTGCTGATCGGCCCGGCGGGCTGCGCGCTCTGGCTGGCGCTGCGCCTGCGCATCGCGCCGGGGCCGTGGTGGCGCACGCTGCTGGCCGAGGCGCCGCTGGGCGCGCTGCTGGCGATCGCCCCATCCATCACGCTGATCCTGCTGATTCGCCCCTATATGGAGAGCGCGCCCCAGCGCGATGACATGTATACCGGGGCGGTCATCACAATCTCGCTGCTCTTCGCCATCGCCTTCATCGCCTATCGCATCTGCGTGCGGCTGTGGCTCTGGTGGGATGCGCTGCGGCGGCGCAGCCTGCGCTGGGCGCTGACGCATGCGCTGCTGACCGTCGCCGTCAGCGGCGCGCTGATCGTCGGTGCCGTGATGATCGCGCTGCTGCTGATCTTCACGCGGCCCAGTGCGCCGCTCGTCCAGTGGATCACCGCGCTCGTCGTCGTCTGCATCCTGATCGCGATTGGCATCGCGGTGGCGCTGCCGCCCTCGGCGCTCTTCTCCTTCTTCTTCGCGCGCGGGGCCTCGCGGCGCATCCTGGCGCTGGCGCGCGCTACCGAGCGGCTGCGCTCAGGCGACTACTCCACACGCTCGCCGGTGCAGGGTGAGGACGAGGTCGCCCAGCTGCAGGAGAACTTCAACGCGATGGCCGCCGACCTGGAGCGCGGCGTGCAAGACCTGCGCGCCGAGCGCGATCAGGTGGCCACGCTGCTGGCCCAGCGCCGCGAACTGATCGCCAGCGTCTCGCACGAGCTACGCACGCCCGTGGCGACCCTGCGCGGCTATCTGGAGTCCGCGACGCTGCGCTGGAACGACGACGCCACGCCCGACGCGCTGCGCCACGATGTGGAGGTGATGCTGGCCGAGACGCGCCGCCTCCAGGGGCTGATTGACGACCTCTTCACGCTGGCGCGGGCTGAGGTGGGTCGGCTCGATCTGCGCTGCGAGCCAACCGACATCGGCGCGGTAACGCGCACCGTAGTGGAGACGGTGGCGCCGCTGGCCTGGCGCAACGCGCGGGTGGAGGTGGTGGCGCGGGTGGCGCCAGGGCTGCCCGACGCCCAGATAGATCGCGCTCGCGCCGAGCAGGCGCTGCACAATCTACTGCGCAACGCGCTGCGCCACACCCCGCCGGGCGGCATCATCGTGGTGGCGGCAGAGCGCGCGGACGACCGCCTGGATCGGCTGGCGCTGCGCGTGCGCGACACTGGTGAGGGCATCGCCGCCGACGAGCTGCCGCACATCTGGGAGCGCTTCTATCGCGGCGAGAGCGCCCGCGCCAGCGACGCCAGCGACGCCAGCGGTGGCTCTGGCCTGGGGCTGGCGCTGGTCAAGGAAGTGATTGAGGCGATGGGTGGCGCGGTCGCGGTAGAGAGCGAGCCGGGCAACGGCAGCGTCTTCAGCCTGCTGCTGCCCACCGCCAGCGCCGCCAGCGCCCCGGCTGAGGCGCCAGCCAGCGCGTCACCCGCCAGTTCGCCCGCAACTCCGGTGGCGCCTGTGGAGACGCTGGCGGCGGGGTAGCGGCTGGCGGTTGAAACCGCGCCTGGGTGGCCCTGGCGGGCCGCGAAGTCCGCCTACGCGGACTGGAACGCGGATCCAACCCGCGCAGGCGGGTTTCGCGGCGGCGCGAGCCGCCTCCCAGGCGCGATTTCAATCGCTGGCGCATGGCCCACTCGTCGTCCGGCCCCGCGCTGAACTAGCCAGCGCGTGTCATGCTGCGTCATACTATGGAGGCGACGTGTCCGTGTCCGGCGGACCGCGCCGAGCCGCAGCGTTCATCTTGTTCATAGCACTCTCTGTCTCACGCCATTTCGTCTGATGCAGTCTGGGTCTTGGAGAATGAATCTATGACGGCTTCATCATCGCCGCGCCATGCGGACGTATCTGATGGCGGCAAGGAAGCGCGCGCCAGCCACGCGGCCGAGCCTGCCGACGCCTTCATCTCCGACGCTGGTAAGTTCGATCTGAGCGCACTCCAGGCGGCGCTGCATCCCGCGCTGGAAGATCTACCACGCGCGCCGCGTCAGGCGCGCAGCCGCGAGAAGCGGGCCGAGCTGCTGCGCGCGGCGGAGGCGCTGTTTGTGGCGCGCGGCTACGCCGCGACCACCGCCGACGAGATCGCCAGCGCGGCAGGCGTCAGCGTCGGCACGTTCTACAACTACTTCCGCAACAAGCGGCAGATTTTGCTGGCGCTGGCGCTGCTGCGGCTCACCGACGTGTTTGCCCACTTGCGCATCGCTCAACTCGATCTTGCACACGGCGACCACCACACCGCCATCCAAGCCGCCATGACCGCTGTGCTGACGGGCGGGCAGCGGCCCGGGTTGCGCGGTGTCTGGCAGCAGCTGATGTCGCTGGAGCCGGAGCTGGCGCCGTATCAGGCGACCGTCCGCCGCTATGCGCTCAATCTGATCGCCCAACGACTGCGCGAGGCGCGCGATGAGGCGACTGGCGACGCGGAAAGGCAGATGGGCGGCGTCTGGCCCGATCTGGACATCGAGGGGACGGCGGTGGCGCTGCTGGCGATGCTGGATAACCTCAGCGCCCGCCGTGACGACGACCTGCCCGACGAGCGCGTCATCGCCGCCGTGACGGCGCTGATCGAGCGCGCCATCTTCTCGCCAGCATGCGCGCCGCATGTGACAGAGGGAGGAGCGCCATGAGCAGTGCGAGTCATCTGAACGGCGCTCCAACACGCTCCACCGACGATCCGCTGCGCCAGGTGACGAGCGGCGTCGTGCGCTGGCACGGCGACAGCAGCGCCGAGGCCACCGACGAACTGGTGGCTGAGGAGCCGCTGGAGCTGCGCGCCCGCGCATTCGACGATGGCGATGGCGCGGCGCGCGAGCCAGAGACGATTGCCGTCATCATGCGCACGCCCGGCCAGGATGACGAGCTGGCGATGGGCTTTCTGCTGAGCGAGGGGCTGATTGCGCGGGCCGAGGAGATCGGTGCGCTGCTGCCCGGGCTGGACGCCGACGGCCTGCCCTCGCCCAATATCATCGAGGCGAGCGGCGCGGCGGGCGTGGATCTGGGCCAGCGCATGCGTGAGGCGGGCTATTCGCGCCAGTTCGCTGTCAACGCCAGCTGCGGCGTCTGCGGCAAGAACACCGTCGAGGCGGCCTGCGCGCTGCTACCGTCCATCCCGCTGGACGGCTTCACCGTCGCGCCGACCACGCTCTATGGCTTGCCCGAACAACTGCTCGCCCAGCAGCGCGTCTTTGGCGCGACAGGCGGGCTGCACGGCGCCGCGCTCTTCGACGGCGCGGGTCGCCTGATCGCCGCGCGCGAGGATGTTGGACGCCACAACGCAGTAGATAAGCTGGTCGGGCGCGCGCTGCTAGCGGACGAGACGCCGCTGAGCGAGCGTGCGCTACTGGTGAGCGGGCGGCTCTCGTTCGAGATCGTGCTGAAGGCGCTGGTGGCGCGCATCCCCATCCTGGCCGCCGTCTCGGCGCCCTCCAGCCTGGCGATTGATCTGGCGCGCGCGGGCGGCGTCACGCTGGTCGGCTTCCTGCGCGGCGAGGGCTGCAACGTCTACACCTGGCCTGAGCGCGTCCGAAGCTAGTGAGGAGGCTAGGGCGCTGGCGACTGAAGTCGCACCTGGAAGGCGGCCTGCGGGCCGCCGCAAAACCCGCCTACGCGGGTTGGGATCCGCGTCCGCGCAGGCGGACTTTGCGGCCCGCAGGCCTCTCAGGCGCGGTTTTAACCGCCGGCCAGTCGGCGCTCGCGAGGAGGCTGCGCTATGTCACGTCATCTGGTCTGCCTGACATTCGACTTTGAAGCGCTCTCGCTCTGGATCGCGCGTGGGATGACCTCGCCGACGCCGATCTCGCAGGGCGAGTTTGGCGTGGTCGGCGCCGAGCGCATCCTGAAGCTACTCGCGGCGCACAGCATCACCGC